>DHGE01000086.1 GCA_002402635.1 Deferribacterales bacterium UBA4806 | reverse complement strand
TAGTTCATCAACATTCTTTAACAACAACTGAATAGTATCAGTGATTGTTAATATGTTTTGATTAACTTCTTGTGTTGATATTGGAATCTTTTGTGCACTTATATTTGTTTTATGAATTGTTTCTGTTTGACTTTTAATAGCATTTTCAGACTTATTGCTTAATTCAAATATTGTTTCAATCATTGCAACAATATTTCTGAATACTTCATTTATAGTTTCAACTGATTTAACACCAGTCTTAACACTTATGTTTGTTTTCTCAATACCACTATTTGCTGATATCATATCGTTCTTGAGATTATCTATTATTAATGATATTTCTTTTGTTGAATCTGTTGTCCTCTGTGCTAGTTTTCTTATCTCATTAGCTACTACTGCAAATCCTTTCCCAGCCTCACCAGCTCTGGCAGCCTCAATTGCAGCATTAAGTGCTAAAAGATTTGTGTTATCAGCAATATTATTTATGGTGTCTAAAATTTTAGATATTGCCTGTGAAGAACCCGTTAACTTTTTAATTATATTATTCAATAATTGAGTATTTTCGTTAATTTTATTAATATCTTTTCCAGTGGTAGTAACTATATTTTGTCCTTCAAATATTATGGATCTTGTATTTTCAGTTTTGTTTTTTGATTCCTCAACATTTTTTATTATATGATTTGTATTAGCATAAATATTATCTACTGATTTTACTAAATATGATATTTCGTTATTTTGTTCAGCAATCGATGTATTTATATTATTTATAGAACTATTTACCTCATCTCCTGTTAAGTGAGCATTTTTCATATTTTCTTTCACCTTTGCTATTATGCTTGCTATATTTTCAATAAAATTATTAAAATATTGACTTATTATGACAAATTCATGAGAACCTTGAAGTGGTAGCCTTTTAGACAGATCAGCGTCCTCTGATAATAAATTTTGGAATGCACCTATTAAGTTTTTTATTGGTTTTTTAAATATATAATTTACAATAGCTAGAGCATAAATAAAAATAATTATTATCAGTATTAACATTATCATATAAGTTGCTGATTTAACAGATTTAGCTGGATTTAAAAATTCATTAACATGAGCACCAGCCACAATTACCCAATTTAAACTATCAATTGTATCAAATACTTCAATTGTATCAATTGACTTACGGGTAACTGGATTTATCCAATTATACCTCTGCCATCCCTTCTTTTTGTCAAGTCGATATTTAACAATTTTTTCATTTAGATTAACTTTTGTTCCCTCTAACCCATATGGATGGATTAATACTTTTCTGTTATCATGTATAAAAAAATATCCACTTTTAAAAATACTAATTCCCTTAGATAAATCTCTCATATTTGATATGGCATCATCTTTTTTTGAATTGGGGATCTGGGGACCACAAATTATCGTTGCAATGTTGTCAATGAATTTTTCATCATAGCTATGCTTATCTAATAATTTATTTTGATATGCTTCTATTATATTTTTTATAATAGTTATGTCTCTTGACATATCTTGTATTGCTAAATTGAATAGCTTCTTTTTAGAAATTTTATAACTTACCTCACCTAACAAGAATAGAGGCGCTATACTCCCTATTAATAAAAGTATAATCAATATGTTACTTAATTTCATAAGGTTGTTTGTATTATAATAAAATCTATTATAAATACAATATATTAAATCTTTTATACAAAAGAGGAAATATTATGAAGCATTCGAATTTATAAGGAAAAAAACTTGACCAAAGATATTAATACTAAAAGAAGCTAAATACATAGCTTTTTATAAGTAGTTAGCTATATTATTAGTTCAAAAATTGTATATAATTATGAATAATGACTTATTAGGATTGATATGTGGAAATACTAATAATAATTTCTATTATTGTTCAAATTTGTTTAATTTTAACAAATATTCTTGGACTTCCAGGTAACATTCTAGCTGGTTTAATTCCTCTAATATGGTTTTTTTCTGGTCACTTACCACTAACCCAGTTGATTATTATAATTTTAACCATTGTTGCTGGGGAAATTATTGAATTTATATCAGGTTTTCTATTAGGGAAAAATTCAGGTATTAGTAATAAAAGCCTTATAGTAAGTATTTTCGGAGCTATTATTTTAGGTATTATTATGGCGCCCCTTTTTTTTGGCCTGGGAGCAATAATAGGCTCATTTATAGGAGTATTTGCAGGTGTGTTTGTCTATGAGTTATTAATTAATAGAAATATAATTACAGCCTTAAAACGGGGCATTGTTGTGTTTAAGAGCAGGATTTTTGGCACTGTAATAAAATTTTCTTTAGGTTTATTTATGGTTGTCCTCACAGCATATTTTCTATTCTGAATTGTTATATATTAATTGATTTTACAGATTATGTGATTTAAAATAAACATTAATGTATTTAAATATTCTTGCTACAGGCAGTTCTGGTAATTGTTTTTTTATAGAAAATAAAAACGACATTGTTTTTATTGATATCGGCATCTCCTTTAGAAAATTATCGACATTAATAGATCTTAATAGATTTTTGGGTAAAAACATATACCTTTTTATCACTCATGAACATACAGATCATATAACAGGTTTATCCACTTTTAAAGATAAATTAAAGCCCCTTATTTTTACAGGTGAAGGTACTGCCGATGCCTTAAAAAACAAAAAAATGGACGTTAATGAATTTTTTATTTTAAAAAAGGATAAAATCTATAATATTAATGGATTTAAGGTAGCCCCTTTCCACACACCCCACGATGCTCTTGAACCGTTGGGTTATAAATTTTTTTTTGATAATAAAAATATAACCTTTGCAACAGATTTGGGAGTGTGCCCTAATTACCTTATAGATTATTTTAATGACAATGACTTGTTGATTTTAGAATCTAATTACGAGGATACTTTGCTTTATAATGGAAAATATCATAAAAGTTTAAAGAGGAGAATTTCCTCTTTAAAAGGCCACCTCTCAAACAAGGAAGTTTTTAATATAATAAGCAAAATCAATACATCAAATATAAAAAAAATTTACTTAGGACATATCAGTGAAGATAATAATGATTATAATATTTTAGATAGATATGTATCTATGAGCAAAAAATATTTCTTTGTAGATATAAGCTATGTAAAACAGAGAGAAAGTGTTTTAAATATTGAATTATAATTATTTGAAATTAAGAAATTCGAAAGCAAAAATTTTTGTAAACTAATGAATATTATTCTGTAAATAAAACGCTATATGCTGATGGAACAAAGGCAATACTTTTATTATTAAATTTATAATGTTCAATGACCTCTAAACTTTCAAGTTTCTTAAAACCCATCCTTTCTGTGTCAGATTTATTTAAGGCTGAATATAGGTAAACATTGAATTTTTCTGTTAATGATTTTAAAGAATAGGCAGTTTGCTTATTAATCTGATAATCCTTTATGAGTTCTCTTATCATTGCCCCTGATGTTTTGCACTCAAAAAAGTTTTCAAAATGTTTATTGCCATATCCATCAATACACTCTGCAAAGAAAAAGATAGTTCCACCTTCTTTTACAATATTTTGTATGCGATTTAATGACTTATGCGCCTGAATCATATTGATATCCTTTGGAAAACCCCCGCAGGAAACAACCAATATGTCATACTTCTTTGTAACATTAATTGAGGTCATTTCTCTATATTTTGTACAAGCCCTTAAATGTGATAAAAATAGATCACCTGTTTCTAAATCAATAATATTTTCTTCTTCATCAATAATTGTGTTTATAGCAAAAAGCTCTTTATTGTTGCTAACGATCATAACGCCTTCGACGATATCATCATGAACAGGATTGCCCTTTATATTAGCTGTTTTTGCTTCTGGATTCCTTGTTAATTTTTTTTCATCTATTGCTAATTTATGGTTGTTTAGGGCTGTTTTTGTAGCAGATATTCCTGGGATTATCATTTTTCTACCGCCCCCAAATCCAGCAAAGTAGTGATAAGAAATTGAGGCAATTGAAATAATTAAATCACATTCATTAAATACTTTATTTAACAATACAGGGGTTCCATATTTAGTTTTGCCATAGTAAATATGGTCATCTAGATTATCAGGATTGTGAAAAACTATATGCTCTTTGAAGTTATCATAAATAGTAAAGCCTAAAATTTCTTTCATTTCACCTTCTGTAATTCTTCTATGTGTCCCAGTTGCAAAAACTATTTTGTAATCAACTGCTTTATTATTTATGTATTCTATAAGCTCATATAGAAAATGTTTAACACCACTTTTTCTTGTGATGTCAGGAATTAAAAATAGTATTTTTTTTGACTTATCTATTAATTCTAATAAACTTGGCATATCAGTAGATGATGAGAAGATCTTGTCTATAATCTCACTTTTTTTTAATGGTAATTTGCTATATTCTAACTCAAGAATTTCACAATGATAAGGTAGTTTAATTGAAAGAACATGCTTTCCATATTTTATTTCAACAATTTTATTATCCGCCAATGGATGACATTGGTTTCCCATTATTTTTAAAAGACCTCTCTTGTAATATGATATGCTCTCTATTTTTTAATTTAAGGATATTTATTAATGTGTTTATAAGTCGGTTATCATCTCTATCCTTAATTATATTGAATAAGTCTACTTCCTCATTCATTAAGAGGCATGGTTTTATATTGCCATCTGCCATAAGCCTCAATTTATCACAAAATTCACAGAAGTGATGTGTTACTGGACTTATTATACCTATTGTTGCACCATTTGAAAGCCTGTAATCTCTTGATGGACTCCTATTATTGTTGAGGTTTGACACTTTATATTGAGTGGAAATGATTTTTAAAATACTTTCACCAGAAAGTACTTTGTCGTAATTCCATTCAATGCCACCAACTGGCATAAATTCTATGAATCTTACTATTGTTTCAGTACTTTCTGCAAATTCGCAGAAATCTAAAATTTCATTGTCATTAAAGTCTTTAATCATAACTGTATTTATTTTAATGGGATTAAAGCCACATTTTTTTGCAAATTTTATATTCTCAATGATTTTATCTAAATCAAAACCACCAGTTATAAAAGCATACTTATCAGCTTGAAGTGAGTCTAAACTAATATTTATTCTTTTTACACCAGCTTTTTTCAACTGAACTCCACATTTATCTAATAGTGACCCATTAGTAGTAACTGTGATTTCCTCAATTTCTTTGATTCTGTTTATTTCCGAAATAAATTCTGGTAATCCCTTTCTGACAAGTGGCTCTCCGCCTGTTATACGTACTTTCTTAAGACCATATCTCGCCAATGTACTAATAATGTATAAAATATCCTCATAACGCAATACCCTGTTATGATCTATATGTTTAAATGAATTATAAGGAGAACAGTACTTACATTTATAATTACACCTGTCAGTAATTGATACCCTTAAGTATTTAAAAACTCTACCAAAGTTATCACTCAGTATCATTTGTTTCTCCCTCTGCTACATACTCGCTTCTCTTACCAAAATATTTAGCAACATATATACTTATTTCGTAAAGTAAAAGAAGTGGTACAGCCATCATAATCTGGGAAACTGCGTCAGGTGGTGTAAGAATTGCAGCTACTATAAATATTATTACTATTGCATATCTTCTATATTTTTTTAACATTTCAGGTGTAACAATTCCCAATTTAGAGAGAAATAAAATGAATATTGGTAATTCAAAAATTGAACCAAAGGCAATGATGAACTGGATGAAAAAACTTAAATACCATCCTATTGAAAGAGTAGCCACAACATTATCGTTAACATATTTAAGAAAGAATTTAAAGCCAAAGGGGAAGACAACATAGTAAGCAAAGGTTGCTCCTATAAAAAAAAGGATAGATGCAAAAATGACAAACATTGAGGTATATTTCTTTTCATGTGTATAGAGGCCTGGTGCAATAAACTTCCATATTTGATATAAAATATAGGGCATACTGAAAAATATTGCCGCATAAAATGACATTTTCAGTTCTGTAACAAATCCTTCTGTAATCTTTAGCATAGTCAATTTTGAATTTTCTGGTAGTAACTTAACAAGTGGTTCAGCAACGAAAGAGAAGATTACACCACTTTGCCAGTAGCATATTGCAAAAACAATAGCCAGGCAGATAAAAACCTTTATTAATCTAGACCTTAACTCTTCAAGATGTGAAGTTAGAGGTAATTTCTCTTCAATATCAGCTATTTTTGTCTTCTTTTTTGCTTTCATCTATTAGATCTTTCATCTCATCTATTTTATGTTCATTGCCATCAGCATATTCTGAGTTATTTGTAGTGTCATCAGATGACTCAGCATTCTCACTTTTTGCTATGTCATCCTCCCATTTTTCTCGATAAATTTCATTTATGCTAGTTTTTGACTTTTTATAGCTTTGTCTATTATTGTCAAGGTCTAAATCTAAATCAACAGTATCTTTTATATCCTCAAAGGCCCTTTTAAATTGAGCATAACCTCTACCAATCATTTTTGCTACTTCAGGTAGTTTTTTAGGTCCAACTACAAGAAGAGCAATAATCAAAATCACCATTACCTCAGAAAATCCAAATCCAAACATAATTTTATCTCTTTTAAACCTATAAAAATAAGGATGTAGATAAGTACCTTTCACCTGTGTCAGGTAAGATAACTACAATATTTTTATTTTTTAATTTATTTATTTTTATATATTTTATTGCCCCTGCAACAGCAGCTCCTGAAGAAATACCAGCAAGTATCCCTTCTTTTTTCATAAGTAATTGTGCATAATCAATTGCTTCCTCATCACTTACTGTTACAACTTCGTCTATTAGTGAAAGATCTAATATAGCAGGTATAAATCCAGCTCCAATCCCTTGAATTGAGTGAGGAGCCGGTGTGTATTGGCGATTACTTAATTTATAAGTTATTGCAGGACTTTTTTCTGGTTCAACTGCAATTGTTTTCATTTGTTTATTACAGACTTTTTTAAAATATTGCGAAATGCCAGTTATTGTACCACCCGTACCAACTCCAGCAACTATAATATCAACCTGTTCGTCTAATGCATGGGATATCTCTGGTCCAGTTGTTAGTTCATGAATTTTCGGGTTACATGGATTTGAAAATTGATCTGGCATATAGTATTTTCCAGGATTTTCATTTATCAATATTCGTGCTTTATCAATAGCTCCTTTCATACCTTTTTGTCCATCTGTTAAGATTAGTTTAGCACCTAAAGCAGATATGAGTTTTTTCCTTTCATTACTCATTGTTTCAGGCATCACAATATTAACTGTGAAATTTAAGCTTGCTCCTACCATTGACAAAGCAATGCCGGTATTGCCACTTGTTGGTTCTATTATCTCCATATTTTCTTTTAATAATCCAGACTTTAAAGCATCTATTATCATGGAATAGGCAACTCTATCTTTTACAGAGAAAGCAGGATTCCTAGATTCTACTTTAGCAAAAAGATTGTTGTTATCTACTTCATTCAAAAAATTTAATAATTGCACCAAAGGAGTGTTGCCTACAGATTGATAATTCTTATTGAAAATATTAAGCATAAATTTTCCTCATTTAAATACTTTTTAAAGCAGTATCAAGTGAATCAATAATATCGTTTACATTTTCTATACCTACAGATAGTCTAATAAAATCATCACTAACTCCGGCAGCCAACCTTTCCTCTGCAGTCAATTGCGAATGTGTAGTGCTTGCTGGATGTATTATTAGTGATTTAGCATCACCTATGTTGGCTAAATGTTTTATCATCTTAATATTATTAATAAATTTTTTTCCAGCCTCGAATCCTCCTTTTACACCAAAACCAATAATAGCGCCATAATAATTTTTTAAATATTTTTTTGCATTGTTATGATCCTTATGTGTGGGTAGACCTGGATAAACAACCCAGGAGACCTTATCATGTCCATCTAAAAATTTAGCGACTAAGTATGCGTTTTCACAGTGCTTTATCATTCTCAAAGGAAGCGTTTCTAAACCTTCCAATATTAAAAATGCATTAAACGGTGAAATAGCAGCACCCATATCTCTTAAAAGTTGCAATCTTAGCTTCATACTATATGAACTGCCTCTAATAATGGCATTGTCATGATTGCCGAATTTCTCCCAATATTTTAATCCGTGGTATGATGGATCTGGATCCACAAAATCAGGAAATTTACCATTGTCCCAATTAAAATCACCCTTTTCTATAACAGCACCACCAATGGAAGTCCCATTGCCGCTAATAAATTTAGTTAAGGAATAAATTATAATATCTGCCCCATATCTGAATGGATTAAAAATAAATGGAACAACGGTATTATCTATAATTAGAGGTATATTCATTGAGTGTGCAATTTCAGAAATTTTCTCAAAATCATCAATATTATCTTTTGGATTACCTATACTTTCTGTGTAGAAAGCCTTAGTATTCTGATCAGCAGCATTTCTAAAATTTTCTGGATTCGATGAATCTATGAAGCGCACTTCTATGCCAAATTTAGCAAAGGTATATTTGAATAATGTATAAGTACCACCATAAAGGTTTGTTGAAGATACAATATTGTCTCCATTTTTTGCTATATTAAGCAGTGCATAACATATTGCTGCCTGGCCAGAAGAAGTGGCTACTGTTGCCACCCCATTGTGTAGCGCTGCAAGCCTTTTTTCAAGTACATCCACAGTGGGATTATTTATTCTTGTATAAATAAAGCCCTCTTTTTCCAATGCAAAAAGCTTTGTTGCTACCTCAGCATTCTCAAAAACATAACTTGTTGTCTGGTATATTGGAACAGCCATAGATTTAGTTGAATCTGGTAAGTAACCATAATGTAATAAAATTGATTCGATTTCTTTCATTAAAACCTCCCTGATATGACTATTTTAGTTTTTTACAATAATTTATCAAGTAAAAGCTTAAAAGGTGCTTGAAAGTATAGTCATTATTATTTAAAATCATTAATAAGAAGGATGGTATATTTATGGATATATATATAATTAGACATGCTCATGCAGTTAATGTAGGACAATGGAATAAGAACGATTTACAGAGACCTTTAATAAAAAAAGGAATTTCTAGGGCAAAGAGTGCCTTTAAAAAATTTCTTAGAAAATTTAAGAAACCCAACATTATTATTTCCTCGGAGGCTTTAAGGGCAAAACAAACAGCTGAAATTTTGAATAAATATTGCAATGTAAAATTTATTGTTGATTCTAGATTAAATCCTGGTGCAACTGTAAATGATTACCATTCAATTATTAGTGAAAACTCAAAATTTGAAATTATATGTTTAGTTGGCCATGAACCAGATATTTCTAATTTTGTTTCTGATTATTTAACAGAAGGAAAATTGCAGATTATATTAAAGAAAGGTTCAATCATGCATATCAGAGATGGTTCTCTAATAAATCTAGTCCAACAAAAAGTACTCATATAGGAGTGTCAATTATTATTTATTATCTCTTTGAAAGTGATAGATTTAATATACTGGAGATTATTGCTAAAAATTATAAAATTGAAAAATCACGAGAAATCTTTGGGGATTTTCATTTTTATGATACCTTTGACTTTCGTCTATATTTTAATGATTTATGTCTTTATAAAAATGATAATGTGCTTTTCCTACAGGGAAAAGGATTAAAAAAAGTATTAAGCTATAACCTTGAAAATAACAATGTAGATTTTCACTTCTGGTGGGATATAACTGATGGAAATGTGAGAGAGGTGTTAAAAGGAATAATAGATGTTCGTGCATTAAATGAAGTATTTAAAATAAAAATTGAGTCCAGAGAATACAATATCTATAATACTGACGGTAAAATTATTGCAAATTTAGGAGTATTTAAGTTTCCTCAATTTTATTTTTCTTTAGTAAGAGTTAATAGAATTAAGGGATATAAGAAAGAAGCTAGTAATATTAAACTTATAGTAGAAAGTACTGGTGCCTTTAAGTTAAAAAATATTCTCAAGTTTATTTTTAGTAAATCAGGTGTAAATTTAGAAGAGTACTCAACAAAAATGTATTTAAAAATTAAAAAAGATGAGTTGGCCTATAATTCTACAAAACAAATTTTAATGCATATGTTCAACTTAATGGAAAAAAATATTACAGGAATCAAATTTCATATTGATACAGAGTATTTACATGATTTTAGAGTAGCCACGAGGAGAACAAGAACAGCATTAATGCAATTAAAAGGTGTTTTTAGAGAAGATTGTATATTGGCGTTTAATAAGGGATTTGCAGAAATAACTGAAAAGACTAATAAAGCAAGGGATTTAGATATACAGTTTTTATCTCTTATACAATTAAAGTTTGATTTTCCAGATAATTTAAAACCAGGGCTCAAGTTGTTGCTCGACCATTTAAATAAGTTAAGAATTAGAGAATATAGTAAACTGGCCAAGTTTTTATTATCACAGAAATTTAATAACACCTTAAACAAATGGAAAAGATTCCTCGAAAATTCTGATTTACAATATGCTGGAGAAATGGGGCTAAAACCTGTGGGCGAAATAGCTCCTTATTATATTTTTGAAGCATTAAAAAGAGTGAATAAAAAGTATCAAATGGCTTTGAAAGATTTTAACTCTAAAAACTTACATAAATTAAGAATCTCATGTAAAAAATTACGATATGTTCTTGAATTTTTTTCTCCCTTGTATAGTGATAACATTTATGAAAAGGTAGTTGATGCTCTTAAAATATTACAGGATACTTTGGGCTTGTACCAAGATGTAGAGGTACAAAAAAAGATGCTTTCTGAGATAATTGATGGATTATCAAAAACCGAAAATGTAACATCAAATGTCTTTCTGACAGCTGGCTATTTATTTAGGTTATTAGAAGAAAAACAACAATCTAGTTCAATAAATTTTCTTGATCACTTTGACAATTTTAATGATCTTATAGAAAGTAAAAAATTCAAGAAGGTTTTAAGTTTTTGAAAATATTAGCTATTAATAGTACAAAGGGTGGAGTGGGTAAAACAGCAACAGCTGTTAACATAGCATACTTAGCAACGCTAAACAAATTAAAAGTACTCTTATGGGATATGGATATACAGAGTTCTGCTACTTTTTATTTTCGTATTGAAAGTAAATTGAAGGGTAATCCAGAAGATATATTTAAGGAAGGTAAATTTATTTATAAAAATGTAAAAAAGAGTAATTATGATAATTTAGATATAATACCATCAGATTTTTCATACAAGGACTTGGATATAATTATTAATGAAACTAAAAAAGTAAAGAAGAAATTTACTTCACTTTTGGAAAATCTTGAAGATGAGTATGATTTAGTAGTTTTTGATTGTCCTGCAAGTTTCAATTTGATTTCAGAATATATTTTAAAAGTTTCCGATTTTTTACTTGTACCAATTATTCCAACAACATTATCAATCAGGGCATATGAGATTTTAATTAAATACATTAATGAAAATATAAAAAGTAATATTATGACCTATGCTTTTTTTACTATGGTAGATTACAGAAAAAAAATGCACAAAAAAATAGCTGAAGAATTTCCTAAAAGCAATAAACTATGTTTAAAAAGTACAATACCATATTCTTCAACAATAGAAAGAATGGGAGAATATAGAGCTCCTGTAGCCACTTTTTCAAGTGGAAGTAAAGCAGATAAGGCATTAAAAAATTTGTGGTTCGAAATAAAAAATCTATTAAATATATAAATATTTTAAGGTGGAAATATGCCTCAAATAGCTGTTATTGACATTGGAAGCAATTCTATAAGAATGCAGATTTCAGAAATTCTTGGGAAAAGTTACAAAATTGTAGAAGATTATAAAGAGATTCTAAGGATTGGAGATGAAGTATTTTTAAGAGGAGAGTTTAGTGATAGAGCAGTTGATGATATATTAAATGTTTTAAAAAAAATAAAAAGCCTAATTGATGGCAAAAATGTTGATATTACAAGAGTTGTGGCAACTGCAGCATTCAGAGAAGCAAAAAATGGTTATATAGTTGCAGATAAAATTGAAAAAGAAGTTGGCTTGAAAGTTGAAATTATCTCGGGAAAAGATGAAGCCTATTTTAACTATCTATCGGCTGCTGCAAATTTTCAGCTTTCAAAATCAAATGCTATTGTTGTGGATATTGGTGGTGGATCAGCAGAGATCTGTATAACCGATAACGGTAATCTAAAAAATGCTATAACCACTAATCTTGGATGTTCAAAATTAACCAAAATGTTTATAAAACATACTCCACCATTAATAGACGAAGTATTAAAAATGAAGAAATATATTTCAGGGCAATTAAAACACTACGAAATTAATAAAGATATAGCACTGATCATCTGCTCAGGTGGTACAATGTATAATGTATCTGAAATTTATTATAAAGAAAAAAGTAAAGAAGATACAGCGATAAAATATGTAGATAGGAAATTTTTAAAAAAGTTGATAAGTATGATGGAGATGAAAAAGATTGATATTATAAAAAATATTAATGGTATAGAAGCTCAAAGAGCTGATATTATGCTCGCTGCTATGCTGTTTATAGATATTTTATTGGAAAAAACGCGATTATCTGGTTTTTATACACTAAGGGCAGGTTTAAGGACTGGCTTAACAATTGACACTATGAATAAAATGGGATTTGAATTGCCATTTCAGAATGGCGATGATGTTAGATTTTCAAGACTTATTGAGATAGGTAATAAATTTTCATTTGAGGAGGACCATGCCAGACAGGTAAATTTTCTTGTTAACAAGTTATTTGAATTATTGAAGGATCGATTGCAGCTAAATGAAAAATACAGAAAAATACTTGAAGGGGCAGCTATTCTCCATGATATTGGCAACTATATCAGCTATTCAAGTCATCATAAGCATTCTTATTACTTAATAAAAAATTCTGAACTATTAGGATATACTCCTGAAGAGATGGAGATTATTGCGAATGTAGCAAGATATCACAGACGAAGTCTCCCAAAGGTAAACCATGAACCATATAATAACATGGGAACGGATCAAAAAGCTATTATAAGGAAACTCGCAGGACTTTTAAGGTTAGCTGATGGACTGGATAGGTCACATAATATGCTTGTTCATGATATATTAATTAATGAAAATAATGATGTACTTCAAATCAAACCTATCTCTGATATGGATATTTATATCGAAATAGAGGGTGCGAACAGCAAAAAGGAATTACTTGAAGAAGAGTTGGGGAAAAAAATTATTATTACATGAAAAATAAGTATTTTGCAATTATAAATATTGGTGCTTCTGCCTTCAGGATGATTATTAATGAATACATTGAAGGAAAAGAAAAAACTCTTGAATACTTGGTTAAACCATTGAGTCTAGGGAGAGATACTTTTACAAAGGGATATATTGCATTAGAAAATGTGTACAAAGCAGCTGATATATTAAAAAATTTTAAGCTTAAAATGGATGAATATAAAATTGATAGAAATTATAAAGCTTTGTGCACAAGTGGAGTTAGAGAAGCTCAAAATAGGTATTTTTTTATAGATTATGTCAAAATAAACGCTGGAATTGATTTAATCATCTTGGAGCCATCTGATGAAATTTATATAAAATACGTGGGGATACGCGATGAGTTAAAAGAATTTGTACATTATGAAAAAAAAGGTTTAATATTTGCAAATGTATCAAGCGGGAATGTTGCTGTTAGCATCCATAAAGATAATATAATGATTTACTCAGCAGCACTACCTTATGGAAGTTTGAGACTAAATGAAATATTTAAATATATTCCTATAATCAATAAATATAAAGCCTATGAACAATATGTCTCAAATATGTTTTATACTATTAAAACAGCACTTCCTCAGGGTTTTAAATTTCAGTATGTTGTTGTCTCGGGTAGCTCTATTAATTTGCTAATTGACTTGTTAAATCCGGAGAAAAATCTTTTTAAGAAAAAAGATTTACTGAATCTTTATAAATATATAAAAACTATGGATATAAATGATATTATAAAAAATTACAATATAAGACACTCTGATGCAGAAGTTTTATTACCGACACTAACTACATATATTAATCTTTTGTCATTTACAGAAAAAGATGAGATACATTTTTCAAGGACATCATTTCCATTAATGTTATCTAATTATTATTCTGGAGCTATAAAAGATAAAGAGCTCAACAAAAGATTAAGGAAATCTTTTTATTACTTCGGAGATAGATTTAAATTTGACAAAAATCACGCCAGGGTTGTATCAAAATATGCATTAAAGATATTTGATAATTTAAAACCTATCCTTTCTTTAGGGTCAAAAGAACGATTTTTACTTGAAGTTTCTGCAATTTTGCATGAAATAGGTTATTTTATTAATGCAAGAAATCATGAAGAACATTCCTTTCACATAATAAAGGCAGTAAACTTCCCTGGTTTTTCAAGAGAAGATGTCACAACAGTGGCATTAGTAGCACTGTTACACAGAGAAAATCCAAATAAAAACTATGAAGAAATTTTGGTTACTTTGAATATAGAAAAGAGATTAGTAGTAAATAAACTTGTTAGTATCTTGCGTATTGCTGATGCCTTAGATGCTAACCATAATAAACTTATAAGGGATATTAATATTGTGCTAGTTCATGACAAACTAAGAGTAATAGTAAAAACACTAAAGCACCCATTTTTAGAAGAGCACTCTTTTAAACGTAAATCTAAACTGTTCCTGGAGACTTTTGGCATTAGACCAGAGCTAGAGGTAAAAATTGACTATGAGTAATGAATATCTCTTTATTAACAGAGAAATTAGTAATGTGGCCTTCAATCAGCGAGTCTTATATGAAGCAATAGATGGAAGTGTGCCATTGTTGGAAAAATTAAAATTCCTCTCCATTTTTTCATCAAATATGGATGAATTCTATATGATAAGGGTTGCAGGCCTTTTTGATCAATTAGATGCTGGATATACGGAAGTAGACAGATCTGGCATGATGCCATTAGAAGTTCTTGAAAAAATTGATAAGATTTCAAAAAAATTATTTAATGAACAGGCCAAGATTTTTAAAAATCTCATAAAAGAATGTAGAAAGGAGAATATAATATTTTTCCCAAAACTTGAAGGTGAGTTATATGACATTGCAGAATCTATCTTTTTAGATGCAATTTTACCTCTAATATCTCCAATTACATTATCTGCAGCTAATCCTTTTCCTTTTATATATAATAACAGATTGACCATCTTTATAGAATTAAAAAGAGATGATAAGTTTTTTTATTCACTTATAATAATTCCAGATAATTTGAAAAGAATTTTTCAGATAAAAATTAAAGGGAAGCATTTAATCTTATCTGTTGAGGATATTATAGTAAAATTCCTAGATAGGATCTATACAGGTTTTGCTGTAGTAAATAGTTATATTTTTAGATTAACAAGAGATGCTGATTTAACTGTTGAAGAAGAAGGCGCAGAAGATCTTTTGAAACTAATAGAACATGAGCTTTCAAAGAGAAAAAAAGGAAAGGTTGTAAGGTTTGAATTTAATAAAGATATGCCAATTAACATTAGGGATTTTTTAAAAAAGAATATAGGATTTAATAATGCTCATATACATGTTATTGATGGCAAACTTGATCTAACCTTTTTGATAGATATAAAAGTAGATAATGATAAGCTATATTATAAGCCATTTAAACCTCTTTTGCCTAATACGATACCACTTACAAATGAAATTTTTCAAAGGATCAGGGCAAAAGATATAATTTTATACAGGCCCTATAATGATTTTTCTCTGATAACAAATTTAGTGGAGTTTGCTGCATTAGATCCAGATGTATTATCTATAAAAATGACTCTATATAGGGCAAATAGAGATTCAAAAATAATTAAAAATCTTATTAAAGCTGCTGAAAATGGTAAACAGGTCAGTGTCGTAATTGAATTAAAGGCCCGGTTTGATGAAGAAAAAAACGTTGAATGGGCCAAAAAGTTAGAAGAGGCAGGATGTTTAGTCTCCTATGGGTTTGTAAATATGAAAATTCATACTAAAAATTTATTAATATTGCGAAAAGAAAGTGATGGCATAATTAGATATTCTCATATTGCAACCGGGAATTATAATGAAATTACTGCACGTCTATACACAGATATTGACTATTTAACAGCAGATGAAGATGTAGGATATGAAGGTGCTCAACTATTTAATTATTTGATGGGATATACAGAATTTCTACCGAAAAAAGAGAGGATTATACTAGCTCCAAAGGATCTAAAAAATAAAATTATTTCATTTATTGATAATGAGATTGCAGAAACTATTAAAGGTAAAAAAGGATATATTATAGTAAAGATAAATTCATTAATAGATAAAGTTTTAATCCCTAAACTTTATGAAGCATCTCAGAAGGGTGTAAAAATAGAAATGATTGTAAGGGGAATTTGTGGATTAGTTCCACAAATTAAAGATTTAAGTGAAAATATTACAGTACGTAGTATCGTTGGCAGGTTCTTAGAGCATCCAAGGATATTATATTTTTATAATGGGGGCAATGAACGTTTTTTCATTTCAACAGCTGATTGGATGGAAAGAAATATGGACCACAGAGTAGAATCACTTTTTGAAGTTATTGACGAAGATTCAAAAAAATTTTTATGGAAGATACTTGATTATAATTTAAAAGACAATTGTAAGTCCTGGCAGCTTATTGGAAAAGAATATATAAAAAACACTCCTAATGGAGAAAAACCATTCAACTGCCAAGAATATTTGATAAATAATATAGAAAGTCCATTATTTTGAGCAGAAATAAGCGCTGTGTTTGTCTTGTTCTGCAACTAGTTCACATTTTATATTGTAATTTGATATGGTGTTACTCAATTCTTTTGGATTTACCACAAGAAAAAACTTTTTTTCATTTTCTATTAATCTTTTCAAAGTGATAGTGTCATTAATATAGTAATCTTTATAGGCATTGTTGCTCTCAAACTGTGTTTCTCTTGTCTTTGAAAAAGCCATTATGGAGAGCTTATTTCTATAGAATGATATTGAAGGTATAAAGCTATTATAGACAATAGTTTCATATTTCCTCTTTGGATCAATTAGGTTTAATTTATTAGTTAGCGTTTTATAGCTTTTAAATTCATTGCCAACAAATGGCAAAAGCAAATATGCACAAAATACAAAGGTAAAAATAGATAAGGATATGTTAAATAGAAATTTTTCATATAAAATAAAATATAATAAACATAATATAACTATAGAAATTAACCAAAAACCTAGAAGTATGTGTAATGTTGTGGGGCTATTTTTAATATCAAATTTTATTGTAAACGCTACTATCGCGATTATGTGGAAAAACAGGATAAAGCAATAAGAGAAGGTTTTAAAAAGATTTCCTCTATCTATAGAGATTGTATAGTAGCTAATAATAGATGACAAACCATAAAAAGGTAAAATATAGGTAGCAAGTTTACTTTTTATTAGTGAGAAGAAAAATAATGGAATAAAAACATAAAGATACAAAACTTTTATATTATAAGGAATTTGATTTAAATTAAAAAGACCTTTAATGAAGTATATAAAGTAAGGTATAAAAGTGGATATAAAAATAAGTAAAAAAAAGTAAAAGGGCGCATTACGATGAAATTTCTCTGTCGAAATTCTTGCTATTGTCTGGTACCCAATAAAATAGTTTATTAGACCAGGGTTTTTATATGCTACATATATATACCATGGAAGTGCAACAATTAAGAATAATAAAAAGGATAATACAATTTCATTTGCAGAGAAGACTTTTTTGTGGTCTTTTAAGAAGCACTTGCATATAAGGTAAGGTAGAAGTGTAAAAATAAAAATAACAGGACCCTTGGTGAGAAATCCGAGTGCTAGAAAAAAAGAATATAATATAGCATTGTTAAATGATTTATAGAAAAAAATTTGTCTAAATAAAAAGTATAGGGCTAACATTGTAAAGGATGCAAGGTATATGTCAGTTGAAACAATCCGAGAGCATATAAGAAACAGAAGAGAACTAGACAATACAATAGATGAATGAAAATTAAACTCATATGCCCTGTTAAATATTTGAGCTGTTAAATAAGTAGCAATAATACCAATAATCGCAAAAACGATACCAAAAAAACGTACTCCAAACCCATTTATTCCGAATATTTTCATCCCCAATGCCATACCCCAGTATGCTAAAGGTGGCTTGTGGAAATGTTTAATTCCATTTAATGTTGGTTCTAAATAGTTATTGTTTACAAGCATTTCCCTTGCTATTTCTGCATATCTACCCTCGGTGGTTTCAAACAGCGGAACACTATATGTGCATATTAATAAATAAATAAATAAAAATAATAAAAATAAGGTAAATCTTGCACTTGTATTCATAAACTACTTTACAGAATAAACAACTAATAATAACAAGTAAATAAAAAACATTATTTATCCAATGAAATAATAAATTAAAAATTTTAATAGAATGAAAATTTGTTTTTAGGTATGTAGAAATTTGAATCTCTTAAAATATAATTTAACTATAGATATTCTGCAGCCTGTTCTGCAAGTAAACTTCTCTCACATTTATCAAGATAAATTGTAGCTGCAATTGTAGAATCCTTTTGTTTAAATTTCTCAGATGAGTAAACAAGACCATTATCCCTTTCATCTAAATAAGGATTGTCAATTTGGAATGGATCACCAGTTAAAATAAGTTTTGTGTTGTTCCCTGCCCTTGTAATTATGGTTTTTGTTTCATGGGGTGTTAAATTTTGTGCTTCATCAATTATTAAAAATGTATCCTGAAAAGTTCTGCCTCTTATAAAAGTTAGAGCCTCAATCTCGATGATACCTGATGCATTTAAATATTCTAATGTAATTTCGTTCATATGTTTTTTTAAAAACCCGTCATCCTTTAACACAGGATTTTTGTCGTCATTCAACTGATCAATAAGAAATTCAAGATTGTCATATACAGGCTTGAGCCATGGATCCATTTTTTCAACAATTCTACCAGGAAGGTACCCTATGTCTCTACCCATAGGCACTGGAGATCTCGTTACAACAAGTTTCTTAAACTGTTTATTGAATATACTTGTTAGTCCTGCACTAATTGATAAAAGAGTTTTACCAGTCCCTGCAATACCAATTGCAAAGACTACTTTGATATTTGCATCCAGTAAAGCATCTACTAAAAATTTTTGTTTATAGTTGCTTGGAACAACACCAAATATGGGATCAATATTCTTTATCACTTTAAGCATGCCGGAAGAACCATTAACTTTTATGAACCTTACGAGAGCACTTTTTTTCTCATTTTCAACGGATTTTATGAGTAGGTATTCATTATTGTGTATAATATTATTAAATTCATTGAGATATACTAATTTATCAAATTCTATAAATCCATTTTTATAAAGGTTATTTATAATGTGTTCTTCGGTAATTATAACATCTTTATTTAACTCAAACTCTTTATTGCTTTTATCATGATAGTAATCTTCAGATTTTAAGCCCATAACATCTGCTTTTATTCTTAAGTTTACATCCTTTGAAATAAGTATAGTTTCATTGGCAGAATTATTTTTTATATCAAGGGCCACCCCTAAAATAAAGTTATCATTTTTACTTGTTGCAAAATCTTCAGGCAAATGATTATGATTATTGTAAAATTTCACATAAAGAGTTCCACCTTTTTGTAATGGAACGCCATTTAAGAGGTTACCACTTTCCCTTAGAGTCTCTAGTTTTCTAATAAACTCTCTAGCATGATAGCCCTTCATATCATAGGAACTCTTTAGCTTGTCTAACTCCTCTAGTACAACAGCAGGTATGTATACATTGTTGTCATCAAAGGTTTCGAGGCAATTTGGTGAGTACAAAATTACATTTGTATCGATTACAAAATTCTTTTTACTCAATTAAACCTCCTACGAAAAATAAGATATGTAAAGTCAATTTAACTGAAGGAATAAATTTAAAATATTTATATGAGAATTTACTAGGAATATTTATTACTGCCATTATTAATATATATTCTATAGTCTTATTTAATATTTTTCAAATACAATTTGAATTAAAATATGTAAAATAATTGTTAATACCACTATACTTTTAAATTTATTGTATCTTTAACATATTGCATATGTTAGTTGGTAGTATAAAAAAATTGAAATAATATGGATATAAATATAATGTTGCTATATAATAAAGTTAGGACAAAGCTGAGAAGTGGCATATGAAGTATGGTGTTAGAAATAGTTTTAAAGGGAAAGTGAAGGAAATAAAAAAAGGAACTGTTATGTGCGAGGTCGTTGTTGAAGTGAATCCTACAACTACTATTACTTCTGTAATGACATTAGATTCTCTAAGTGAATTGGGATTGAAAGTTGGTGATGAGGTAACTGCTTTAACAAAAGCAATACATGTAATATTAGTGAAAGAATAGACTTTTAAATAATATTTATATTATTAATTTGATTATAAAGCTTTAATAAAATTTATTAAACTAGGGTTGTCAGTATAGAATATTATAAAATTTATAAAAATATATAAGCATAATATATATGGATATTCAACTTGTGTTGACACTGCAATATCTGGCTGCTATAATTTTATAATGTAGGTGTATTATGTAAAAACATAATCATATCCTTTTTTATTATGGTTTAATTGTGGTTTTAAAGTTTATTTAGTTTAATTTTAGGAGGTATTTATGAAAAGGTTCTTTTTTGGAATTGTGATTCTATTGTTAATTACTTTTTTATACCAGGTTACAGACTCAGTCGCAAAAGAAAATGTTAATTTTGACACTATGTATGAACAACTTAACAGTCTCAGTGTATTATCAGGTACAAAAGTTGACAATGGAGAGTATTTGAAATATCTCAATGCCATATCCGGGTCAAATGAGAAAGATTTACTAACAATGGTAAATGAATTTAAATCACTTGTTGGTCAGTTTAAAAGTACAATGCAAGCAGGAGAATTTAAGCAACAAGGTGAGTGGACAAACCTGTCAGTATTTATGAATCATCTATGGGAGCTAATGAGTACAATATCATGGGTGGTTGCATATCTGGCCTGGAGCGGAAATCCATCACCCTTTAATGTTACAGCAGCTATTTCGATGTATCCAATTTTACCACCTTTATGTCCCATTGTATTTGATATTCTTTTCCCCTTAGGTGAAGTGTTAGGAGATTTTCCAAGAGTAGAATTTCCAACAATGGATGTAATCAATAATATGATCAAATCAGGGAAGAATGTTGTATTTGCTGATATCAGATCTGGTACTGAATATGAAACACTGCATATTGTTGATTCAATAAAACTACCTGAAGTCTCAATTGGATCAAAAGCAAGAAATGGTGAGCTGCCTGATGCCCATATAGTAATTATGGACACCTGAGGCTTCCGTGGGATGATGGCAGGTCTTGCCCTCGCAAGTAATGGTTATAAAATATATTTTCCAAGTCATAGCTTTGTATCAGTAATAACAGAAGTTCCTGGAAGTAAAATAGATGGTAAATTTGTTGTCACAAAAGATGAAAATTATTTGGGTATTAATAAAGGTTTACGTCAACCAACAAAAAGTGAATTAAACAAATGGGCTTCAAGTTATAGAGAACCAAATCTCCCTATAAACCTAAGTTATCTTGCTGAACCTGTAGCAAATTAGGTAAATACGCTATTTGAGAGCATGGGATTAGGCCCTGTATATACAGTTGACGAGATGAAAACAGTTTTAGGACCTGATCTTAAATTAGCTTACAATGCATTTTTAGATTTAGTGCAATTAGTTAGTAAAGCTGGATTAGTTTGGGGTGTTTCTCCATATCATGTTATGACAGAATTAAAAAGGGATCCTAATGCATATATTATGATAGATGTTAGACCTGATAAAGAATATAACGCTTTCCATATACCTGGAGTACTACATGTTCCTAAGGAGTCTCTAGAAGGTTATTTAAAAACAAATCCAATTAGCAAGGATAGAAAGATAATATTTGTATGTAATGCTGGCATTTCATCAGCTAATGCTGCATTAATTGCAAAAGGTGTAGGATATAGAAATGTTTTATCACTAGCAGGTGGAACAGCTGGATGGCCAACTCCTGGAGATGTTTATGATATGCCACTGGTAGTGGGTGATAAATATTTAGCTTCATCAACTGCTACCACTCAAGAACCAGTTGAAGATTTAGAAGCCTTTGAGCCCGTAGTTGGCTATCGTGGAGGGTGTTAAAGAGTATAAATATTGAAATTTATATTATAAAAAAGGGGACAAATTATTTGTCCCCTTTTTTTTGCTTTTAAAAAACATTTGAACACAAAGTAATAGAAATATAAACTAGGGGAGTGTTCATCTTGAACCACTACATAAATTTTTAGATAAAAATGTAGATAAGTTCATTTCTATTTAAATTAATTGAGTATTAAATTAAGTTATTAAAGTGTTATTATGTTTTTTTAATAAAAATTTTGCAATAAACACAAGGACTTCTTTGTTGTGTTGATTCCTTGTTGTGATTTTTAAATCAACTATACCGGAATTATCATTTTTTACTTTTTTATTTATTGTTTCTAACTCGGTTTGGATAGTATCGCCTATCTTAGTGGGGGCTATAAACCGAAGTTTGTCTATTCCATAAAAAGCTATTAAAGACCATTTATTAAAAATAAGTTCTGGAGAAAAGAGCCCTGAAGTAACTGATAAAACTAATAATCCATGGGCTATCCTTTCGCCAAAGGGACCATTGTGTGCAAACTCTTTGTCCACATGCAGTGGATTCCAATCTCCACTAAGAGCAGCAAAATTTACTATATCAGCCTCAGTAATAGTTCTTGAGTGAGTAATAGATTTTTCACCAACCTTAAAATCTTCAAAGTATAGCATAGTTTATGACCCTCCATTTTTTAATGATTGAGCAAATAATAAGGCCTCTCCTAAAGAACCCTTCGTAATAAAATCAAATTTTACACCAATTCTAACCAGATTCTTGGCAACATTTGCAGAAATACCCGATAATATCGGAGTTGCACCAACTAATTTAATAGCCTCCATTGTTTTAATAAGATTGTCTGCAACAGCTGAATCAATTGTTGAAACACCAGTTATATCAATTATGCCAGCATAGGCTTTTGTCTCTTCAATTTTTTTCAGTATATTCTCCATAGCGTCCAGTGCTCTATCACTAGTTAACTTCCCAATCAATGGCATTACAACAATTTTATCCATTACTTCCAATGACGGTGTTGCTAGCTCTTTTATTAAAGAGTGTAATTCATAATCACTTTTTTCTAAATAGTCTACAACCATATTTAATGTTTTAGCTGTTAACTGAATATCTTCATTTTCATAATCAATTCTAACTCTATATTTGTAATCGCCACTAGCTAAAGATTCTGATAAAGACGTAATATCCTCTATAAAGTCTTTATATTCTTTTTCATTTTTTCTATCTGCTGAAACATCTATTGCTGTGTATAAAACACCTTTACCAGATGCAAAAGGAACTTGATAGGCAGAATGAATTATTATTTCACCATTTTTTTTCTTCATTGGTACATCAATAAAAATTTCTCCTTCTACACGCTTTTCAATAACATTACTTTTAAATTTATTTAAGGCTTCAATTGTTTCTTTTATAGTAAATGGTTGCTCGGGGATTCTTTTGCCTAACAATTCTTGAGCTTCATAACCCAAATCCTTTAATAACGCTTTATTAACTTTTATAAATCTACCCTTATCATCCGTTAATACCATTGCTGCACGCGAGTTATCAAATATAAAATTTAATTCCTCTTCTCTTTTCTTTAGTTCACTAATATCTGTCGCTGTTCCTAAGATATATTTCTCTCCATTTGCTTCAAATAATGCAAAATTTAGCATAACAGGCATTGTTGTATTATCGCCCTTTATTGTGGTAGCTTCACAAAAAGAATACCCTTCAGACAAGCATTTTTTAACTGTCTCTCTTATGTTTTTTGTGTGCTCAGCGATATATATCTCTTCTAATTTTAAACCAATCGCCTCTTCTCTATTTCTTTTATAAAATCGTTCAAATGTTTTATTTATATCTAATCTTTTGCCTTCCACATTACTAATAGATAAAGGCACAGGAATATTCATAAGAGCAGTTTTATAAAATTCTAATTCTCTTTCTAAATTATTTTCTTTCATTTTCTCTCCCACAGTATCTTTATGTACAATTACTCACTATATTTTTAACTAAAAGTTCACTTGTTTTTTTGAAGAAAGAGTCTATTAAGTCTTCCTTTCTTTTGTATCTAATTTTATCATTATCAAGCCCATCATAAAGAGTTGATACCATATTTATTGAATAAATAGGTGAATCAATGAGGCGAGGCTTTACTACTCTCATTCCCATATTTAACATATAGTTATCTATAATCTGAGCTACAATTTCCTGTCCACCAAATTGTAAGCCACCAATAACAATAGATGCGCCTAGTTTATCTTTTAATAAATCTTTTTTCATATGAAGCGATCGCGTTCTATCTATAAATACCTTCAAAAGGGACGTTACATTTGAGAAATAAACGGGAGTTGAAAATATTATACAATCCGCTAAAAGAACATCTTCTACAATGATTTTAAAATCATCATCCTTAATAGAACATTCACTTACCTTTAAGCATTTATTACATGCACTGCAATATTTAATGTTATAATCGATAAGTTCCACTAATTTAATTGAGCAACCAGCTTTTTCCAGTTCGTTCAAAACATACTTTAATAAAACGTAGGATGACTGGCCCTTTCTGTGGCTACCATTTATGCCTAATATTCGCATAGCATTCAAATTACACTTCTATTTCCATTCTTAAAATTGCAGTAGCATAGGGTTTACCTGTACCATCTATTCGTAGGCTCCCTGTAGCTCCTCCATCTAATGCACCATGCATAACTATTTCCAGTGATTCTAAGTTATCTAATGGATAAATTTCAACTTTCCCTTTTACCATGTCGCCAAAGAAATCTTTTATCTTTTTAGGAATTATTTTTTCTTTTATTACTTTATAATATTCACTTGACTTTGCCATTAAACCAATATTAGAAATGTCCCCTTTGTCTCCTGCCCGCGCATAGCATATATCTACTAATTTTATTTTTTGCCCCATTTTTACACCTCAACTATTTTTGTTTTTATTTGAACAATACTTCTGGGCACAAGTGTAGGCCACAACTTAATTATTCTAACAGGTTTTGCAGGTGCTGTAGTAGTGTTAAATACATATCCAGCAGGTGGTGCGCTCCAGATCATGGCATGCTCTCTGAAAAATTCTGCTTCCTTTTTTGTTTTAAATTTAGCGCATATCCTTAAGCCAACCTCAGGCAAATCAGCTACCTCTTCTGGATCAGGAACCCTCACTAGACTTCCATGGGCCATATTAAAGCCCATATAATCAACGTGAATTTTCTCTGTCACTAAATCCTGCCTTTTAAGCCACTCCCTCATTATATATTCGCAGTGTTTTGCTTTTTTTAAAGCATCGGGCCAGCAAAACCAGTGTTGCAATTCCTGTTTCCAGCCATCGGTATAACCAATTCCTACCTTCAACATATCTGGCCTTTTTTTACCTGACATACCAGTGACTTTTACTCTATCTTTACCCACATCTTCTAACTTTAAAGTAGTAAAGTCTGCAATACCATCTGGCATTATATAATTTTTTGGATCATGCAATTCATATAATAAATGCTCCTTTACTGTCCAACTATTAATTAGGCCACCACTATCAGGTGTTTTCGTAATTATAGCATCACCATTTTCACTTAATTCAACAATTGGATACCCTATGTTCCAAGGCTCAGGGACTTTATCCCAATAGCTGCACATCATCCCCCCTGTACAACAACAGGAACATTCTACAACGTGGCCACATGTTATAGCTGCACCAATCTTATTCCAATTCTCCTCTGAATAATCCCAACCAAACTCATACATCCAAGGTCCAACATATAAAGCATTATCTGCTAACCTACCACCAACTACTATATCAGCCTGGCCTTTAAGGCACTCCACAATCCCTTCAGAACCCAGATATACATAAGCGCCTACTACCCTTTCCTTTATAGAATCAATATCCTCCTCACCTGTATCAATATTTGTAAATTTAATGCCACTGCTTCTTAACTTATCTAACTTATCTGTAATATCATCTCCACTAATTGATCCAATTTTAAGTCCCTTTAAACCAACCTCCTTTAAAGCCTTCTTTAATGCTTCACACGCACCTTCAACATTGGCCCCACCCCCATTTGTGATTACCTTAATTCCTCTTTCTTTTGTAATTGGCAAAACCTTACACATCCAATCAATTAATTTTGGAGGATAACCTCCATTTACATCTCTCTGCTTTAACATGTATAAAATAGACATAGTCACTTCTGCTAACCAATCATAACAAATATATTTAACATCAGCCTTTTTAGCCATTTGAAGACCAGGCTCAATAATATCACCCCACATCAGGGAGCCAGAACCAATTGCAACCTTTTTTAAACTCAATTCATACCTCCTTATTTATATTACTATTAATCATTCAAAGCTTACAAGAGTTGCAAAGGCATCAACCTGCTCACCAGTTGACACATAAACCTCCTTTACAATGCCATCTGCAGAAGCTTTCAATTCATTTGACATCTTCATTGATTCTAATATTACAACAGTTTCACCCTTTTGCACCCTCTGCCCTTTTTCCACTAATATCTCTTTGATGATGCCAGGCATGGGGCTTTTAATATCCTTCTCATTATTTTCTTCCTCCACCACTCTTTCAGCATCAATTTCTGAAATCTTATAAATACAGTCGTTAATCCATATTATTGTATTATCCCTATCTAAATGATAAGGCACTTTAATATATGTATTCCCTTGTCTTGCAATTAATTCTTCTCCAACTTTAAATAATTCGTAGGTATACGTCTCATTATTTAATTTAATAGTATATTCATTGCCATTTTTAATAAATTCGTACTCATGTTTATTTTTATTAATTTTTATAACATCAGCCATGTTACCCTCTAAATCCCTGCAGGCTCTCCCAACAATTGAGCAGAAGTTTTTCATGAGTCAAATCTCCACCTGTCATAACACCCTGGGAAGATAAAAAATGATAACAGGCAATAGCAAGTGGTATTTCATCTTCCTGAACTTGTAAAAGCTCATTGAAATGTTTATTGATAAAATTTGTGTCATACACACCATCCCTGAACTTAGGATGTTTAACAATGTTCATAATAAATGCTACCGTTGTTTTTATAGGATATATATGGTAATTTGAAAGAGCTAAATATAACTTATTTAAAGATTGGCTTCTATCCTCACCCTTTGCAACTACCTTTGAAATAATGGGATCATAGTATATTGGAATTTCTGTGCCCTTTGTTGCTCCAGAATCAATTCTAACATTTAAAAGGCTAGGTTCCTTATAAAACTCTATTTTACCTACTGAGGGAATAAAATTGTTTTCTGAATCCTCTGCATAAATTCTTGCCTCAATTGAATGCCCCTTTATATTATTCAATATCTCTTGGTAAAAAATTATCTTTTCTCCAAAGGCCTGCTTGATTTGATTTGAGACAAGATCCACACCTGTAATTTCCTCAGTAATGGGGTGTTCTACCTGTATTCTAGCATTTACCTCCAAAAAATAAAAATTTCTATTTTTATCTACTAAAAACTCAACAGTACCAGCAGATGTGTATCCTGCCTTTTTCATTAAATTTACTGCTGATAGTCCCAAAGTTTTTGCCTTATCTCTATCAATAAATGAAGAAGGGCTTTCCTCAACAATCTTTTGATATCTTCTCTGAAGCGAACACTCTCTTTCAGGAAAATAGTAATAATTACCAAATTGATCAGCCAGTATTTGAATTTCGATGTGGTGGGGCTCTTCAATATATTTCTCAAGATACACCGTGGGATCAGCAAAAGAAGCATTAGCCTCTTTTTTTGCAAGATTTATTGAATTTAATAGTTCTGCTTCGTCTCTCACAATACGCATACCTTTGCCACCCCCACCGGCAGAAGCCTTTATTAAAACAGGATACCCCAACTCTGCAGCAGCTAATAGTGGGTCTATATTATTATTTAATAATTTACCAGGAACTACTGGAACACCTGATGCCTCTGCAAGACTTCTTGCCCTTATTTTATCGCCAACTTTAAACATTGCCTTGGGCGTTGGTCCAATCCAGATGATATTTGAAGATTGGACATTCTCAGCAAACAAGGGATTTTCTGCAAGGAATCCATAACCAGGGTGTATTGCATCTACCTTAGCTTTTTTAGCGGTTTCAATAATTCTATCAATATTGAGGTAACTCTTTAACGCTTCATTATCCCCAATATAGTATGCTTCATCAGCAAAGCTTACATGTGGGGCAAATTTATCAATATCGGAGTATACAGCAATAGCAGTATGCCCCAATTCTCTAATACTTCTCATAATCCTAATTGCAATCTCGCCCCTATTTGCCACTAATATGCGCTTCTTATTACATCCTGAAAATGCCAAAATTTACCTCATCATATTTTTTATTCAGTGACAATTCAATTGCCAGCATTAGGTATTGCCTTGTTCTTGCTGGATCAATTATTCCATCATCCCACAACCTTGCTGTTGAATATAGTGCTTCTGATTTATTTCTATACTCTTCTAAAATAGGTTCTCTAATGTTTTTAATCTCCTCCTCACTCAAAATTTTATTGTCTCTTTTATATTGATTAATCTTGACCTGACATAATACATCAGCAGCCTGATTTGGCCCCATTACAGCAATTTTTGCATTAGGCCACATCCATAAAAACCTAGGATTGTAGCCTCTTCCACACATTGCATAATTTCCTGCACCATATGAATTGCCAATAATAACAGTAAATTTTGGTACATTTGCTGTTGATACTGCAGTAATCCACTTAGCACCATCTTTAGGCATTCCCTGGTGTTCATATTTCTTTCCTACAATAAAACCTGTAATATTTTGTAAAAAAATAAGCGGTATTTTTCTAAAACAGCATAGTTCAATAAAATGTGCAGCCTTTGTTGATGATTCTGGGAAAATTACACCATTATTACCAATAATACCTGTTAAATATCCACCAATCCTAGCAAATCCTGTTACAACTGTCTGCCCAAATCTGTCCTTAAATTCTTCAAATTCGCTATTATCAACAATTCTGGCTATAATTTCTTTAACATCATAAAAGGTTTCCGTTGTCTCTGGAACTATGCCATATATTTCATCAGGGTCATAATAGGGCTCAACAGGGGCCACTCTATCAAGTTCGTATTTTTTACAATTAGGAAAATGAGCAAAAATTTCTCTCACCTTTCTTAAACCCATTTCTTCATCAACTGCATAATAATCGGCAACACCAGAAATTCTTGTATGGACATCTGCTCCACCTAACTCTTCTGCACTTACTACTTCTCCTGTTGCTGCTTTCACTAACGGCGGTCCACCAATAAAAATAGCACCCTGCTCTTTTATTATAATAGTCTGGTCGCACATTGCAGGCACATATGCTCCTCCTGCAGTAGATAACCCTGCAACCAAAGCAACTTGCAATAGCCCTTTACTACTTAAAACTGCTTGATTGTAAAATATATTTCCAAAGTGATCTCTATCTGGAAAAACCTCATCTTGCATAGGCAAATATGCCCCTCCCGAATCAACTAAGTATAAACAAGGCAAATTATTTTCTAGCGCTATTTGTTGAGCTCTTATATGTTTTTTAACTGTTAATGGATAATATGTGCCACCCTTAACAGTTTGATCATTTGCTATAATCATAACCTCTTTACCTGAAATTCTTCCCACTCCAGTAACAATACCTGCTGAAGGAACATTATCATCATAGATATTATAGGCTGCAAGGGGCGCAATCTCCAAAAATGGAGAAGCTTTATCAAGAACTTTTTCTATTCTTTCCCTGCAAAATAATTTACCTCTTTTTTTATTAACTTCATGGGCTTTTAAAGACCCACCTTTTTGTACTTCCTCTTTTATTTCATTCACTTTATTTAGTAATTTTTTATTATGTTCGTACCTTTTTTTATAAATTGGGTCTTTTGTATTGATGTTGCTATAGATTCTACTCATTTAATTGCCTGTCCATTCTGGTTTTCTTTTTTCTAAAAAAGCCTCGGCCCCCTCTTTTAAATCAGAGGCACAAAAATTTATAATCCTTAATAGTGCCAGATAATCCAACTCTAATGAGGTACTCATAGTTTTGTTTATAGCTTCCATTGCAAGTTTCAAAACAAGTGGACTCTTAGTTGATATTGAAGAAGCAATATCACAAGCCTTTTTTAATGGTTCATCTTCAATGTAATGAATCAGACCGATTTCTTTTGCATAAGTTTCATCGAAAATTTCCCTTGTTAATGCTAGTTTTACAGCCAATCTCTCCCCTATTGCTCTTTTTACATAAGGAAATATGCAATAGGGAAATATCCCAAGGTTGAGCTCTGGCATACCAAATTTAATATTCCTGCCAGCTACGGCAATGTGGCTTGCTGCAACAAGGCCAAACCCACCACCTAAAGCAAAACCCTCTACAGAAGCTATTACAGGTTTTTTTATAATTTGCGCACACTTAAAAACGTTCACATTTATATCCATATCTTTAAAGTGTTGGGTAGGCGCTTTATTAATACCATTAACAAATTCCTTAATATCTGCTCCAGCACAAAATATTCCATTAGATCCAGTTATTACAATAGCCCTTACAGTATCATCTATCGATAATTTATTGCTAATATCAACCAATTGCTCTGACATTTCATAATCTAATGCATTTCTCTTTTCTCTATTATTTAAAAAAATAACAGCATAATTATCCTTTTTTTCAATTATAATTTTATTATAGTCCACTACTCAAACCTCCAAAATTCTAATGCCTGATATACTTACTTTTCAAATGTCAAAATGTGGTATATTTAGTTTCAAGATCTCTACTAATTATTAATTTCATCATTTCAATTGTTCCCGCTCCAATGGTATAGAGTTTTGCATCTCTCCAGTACATTTGAACCATATTTTCTGATGTATATCCATAACCACCCAGTACTTGTATAGCCTCCTCTGCACATTTCACTGCTGCCTCAGCTGAATGCATTTTAATTGCTGCTGTTGGTGACCTTAAAGCCTTGCCACCCTTTGTTTTATTCCATTCATTGGCTAAGGTGTATAGGTAGCACCTATTAATTTCTAGCTGAGAAAACATGTAGGCCAATTTTTCTTGAATTAATTGATACTTAATAATGTGTTTACCAAATTGTTTTCTCAATTGGGCATATTTTGTAGCTTCCGTTAAGGAGCCCTTTATCATACCAATATTTGCCCCAGATAAACCAATTCTTTCAACGTCTAGTCCAGCCATCATTATATAAACACCGTCACCTTCTTTCCCTAAAAGGTTTGCTACAGGTACTTCCACATTTTCAAAATGAACTTGGCCAGTTGGAGAGGCACGCATTCCCATTTTTTTTATCTTATCAATTTTTATGCCTTTATATTCCTTTTCAACAATAAAAGCAGACACATTTCTCTTTTCACTTGTTTCATCTGTTGTAGCATATACAACAAAAATATCAGCATGGGGAGCATTTGTTATAAAAGTTTTTGTACCATTTATTATATATTTATCACCCTTTCTAACAGCTTTTGTTTTGGGGTGGGCTGCATCACTGCCAACTTCAGGTTCTGTTAAGCATATAGAGGCAACTTTACTGCCATTTGCAATTGAAGGGATATATTTTTTCTTCTGCTCAGGACTCCCTGCTCTATTTATGACGTTACCTGCTAATATAGTATGAGCCCCAAGTGACATGCCTATGGCTGGAGAATATACAGCCATTTCTTCCATAATGACAACCGCCAATAACAGATCATCACCTAGGCCTCCCAATTCATTATCTAACATAATACCAGTTAGGCCAATCTCGCCCATTTTGGCCCATAGTTCATAGGGCATATATTCCTCTGCATCCCATTTAAGAGTATTTTTAAATTCCCTTTCACAAAATACCCTAACAACCTCCATAATATTTTTTGCTTCATCACTTAAAAGTTGTTTTGTTATCATCTTATGCCTCTATAATCATAAATTAATTCTAATAAGCCCATAATAATATATATTATATTTTTAAAACTTAATTTTTTTAATAATTTTAAACTTTGGTAAACTTACTTCATCATCAATATCTTCAAAAACAACCTCAACAGGCGATTCACAGGTCAATTCATCATTATTGCAATCTATGATATTAGATAATAACATTGGCCCTTCATTTAATTTTATAATAGCTACGTTATATGGTAACTTTTCTTTAAAAGACTCATGATAGGCATAGTGATATATTGCATAAGTAAAAATAAAACCTCTACCTTTTGATTCAATAATACTATAATTAAAGCTCAGGCACTCTGGGCATAGAATGTTCACAGGCCATCTAACAAATCCACAGTCATTACACTTCTGAAAAAGTAACTTGTGATGCTTACAGCCTTCCCAGAAAAACTCTGTTTCTTCATTTGGTGTCGGTAAAATAATATTTTTCATAGCTCTATAACGTATCAATACTCCCTAAAATTGTACAATTATGAGTCTGCAATGCTGCTCCATTATCACTGCATAGAACAATATTTGGTTTTTTAGTGCCATTTAAAACACCAAGTTGCCTTTCTTCTGCCCTACCCATTAATTGTATGGCACCTTCAGTTAATTGAGTCAAACCCATAAAATATGCCTCCGATAAAAGGCCACCTGAAGTGTTCATTGGTAGTCTTCCACCAGGATATGTTTTCTTATCATTAAAGAATTCTTCCCCATGACCATAATCATAAAACCCATAATCAGACAAAGTTAAGTCTACTGTATAGGTAAAGCAGTCGTAAATTTGTAGCGCATCTATATCTTTATGTGTTACTTTTGCCATGTGCATTGCTAATTCAGAAGCCCTTTTGGCGCCAGAATTTTTTGTCATGTAAAAAGATTGGTGAATATCATAGGAAGGATTTGATTGCCCTATACCTAAGATCACAGCAGGACTATTTTTTAAATCTTTTGCGCGTTCTGTAGTAGTAATTACACAAGCTCTACCACCATCATTTATCAAGGCACAATCAAAAAGCCTTAAGGGCTCTACAATATATTTTGAATTAAAATAATCATCTTCACTCATTACTTTTCTATGCATTATAGCCCTTGGATTTAAATTTGCCCATGCCCTTGTTGACATAGCGATGTGCTTCCATACATTTGGACCCGTTCCATTTTCAAACATAGCCCTTCTTGCAGCCATGGCATAGGCCGAAACAAGCCCAAACTGTCCAAAAGCAGCTACATCTCCAAATGGTTCACCATGGGTAGCTTCATCAACAAAGGTTCTCTTACTTAGCAGTGCATTATCAGCGTAACTTATTAATATATATTTACATAGACCAGAATAAAGAAGAGATACTGCATTATATAGATGGCTTCTGGCACAATTTGCCTCTTCACTTAAATAATCTGGCTTTATTCCTAACTGTTGAGCCACTAAGTAGGGAGTAATATCTGGTTCATTACTTCTAGTATTAAAATGCCTATATATGAAAAGACCGTCAATATCATCCTTCTTTATTCCAGCATCTTTAATAGCATTAGCACATGCCTCTGTATGGAAACTTAAAGCAGTCCTATTTGCAATTTTACCCTGTTCAGTGTAACCAATACCGGCAATAGCACTACAACCTCTTAATGGATTTTTAATCATTAGGTTTTGCAATGCTCCCTGGTATTACAATAGGATTCATATATGCATATCTATGATCTTTAAGCTCCTCTGTAGTAGGATATCGCCTATCAGGGCATGACGTAAACATCCAGTGATTGACTTTTAAACCCATGTTTATAGCTTCTTTCTCTAAATATTCCCGGTCCTCTGGATGAGCTATGCTAATTAATCTTCTTGCTTTTTCTGCATCTGTGCAGGCCATTAAATTCACTATACCGTACTCTGTTGCCACATAGCTTACATATTGAGATGGCACATCAACCATACTGCCTAATTCTAATTTTGGCACAAAACGAGGTTTACCGTTAGCTGTCCTTGAAGTTGCTGCCAATATTGATCTGCCACCTTTTGACATTTGTCCACCTAAAACAAATTGCAATTGGCCACCTGTATTAGAAATTGGCCTACCCGCAACATTACTTGAACAAACTTGCCCTCGTAAATCCATCTGAGCAAAGTTCATAACACCAACAAAATTGTCAATGTGAGCAATATTTAATATATTATTTGTATAGTTTATATCATAGGCTGCAAAAAATGGATTGTGATGCATCCATTCAAAATACCTTTTTGTGTTAAAAGGAGCAGCATACGCCCAAGCACACCTACCCACATCAATTGATTTTCTTGAGTTATCGAGTATACCTTTTTCAGCCAAAGTAAAAGCAAATTCTCCTATCATCTCGGTGTGTACTCCGATATGTTTCAGATCCGATTTAGACAATGCAATAACTACTGCAGTTGGCAATTTCCCAACGCCTACCTGAATGCAATCGCCATCTCTCATAATAGACAAAATATGATTAGCTATTTTTTCTTCGTCCCCACCAAATTTAATATCTCTTTCATCAAATTGCGGGTAACAATATTCGGGGTTTGAGCAATCTACCTCTACAAAGTAGTCAACGTCATCAATTAGTAAGTTTACATTCCTACCAGGCTCACACCATGCATAATCTTCTCTAATTTCAGCCACAAATTTCTTACAGGTCTTTGCAGTTATCATAAAGTTACTGGCACCATAACTACCATTAACATAATTTCTTTCCGGTTTTGCAACTGGTGCTATTCCCCAATCAAAAACCCTGTTTGCTTTTTCTTTTCTATAAAATCGTGCAAATTCAGTATTCATATGAACTGCCCATCCCCATTGAAACCAATCAAAACCCTGCCATCCTTTCTTTACAGCATCTCTCGTTCCTTCATGGATAAAGCCCTGATGCTGAACATGGTATTTTCCCTCTTTGTCATATTTGAGACCATAATCTGTTCCACAATATGCGTTGTCTGCAGCGTATAATTCTATATTTTGTAATTTGTCTTTCCCTTCACCCAATCTTTCAAATATAGCTTTTCTTGTCACTGTTGCCTCACTACCAATAACCCCAATATTAATCCAATCCCCTGACTTAACCATATCAGCAAATTGCTTCGCTGTAATTGTTTTGTCTCTTATTTTCTGCTGAACTGGGTTAGTTTTTAAATAAGAACCATTTTTGAATTCGTTGAAATCCATTTTATACCTCGATTTTAAATTAAAATTTATTTAACTACATTATTTACAAATGTCAATATATAATTACTCAATTATTTAAGATTTAAACTCAAAAATAATCTATATATAATTGTATTATTTTTTATTGACTTAATTTTCAAATATTGTTTTGATATTTAACACATTAACTTAAAAGGAGGTATTTATGTTTAAAACTTGTTTAATTATAATTTCTTCCATTATCTTTTTTGTTTTTCCAGTAATTTCATTTGCTCAAATTGGCTCTGGTGAAGTAATTGGTAGAAGTAATGATGTAACATGGAAACTTTTTGGCAATTTAAAGATATATCCAACTAATGGCGCCAACCTTGATTTTAATGGAAATGACACAGACAAATCATGGATATTAGACGAAGGGGGCACAATGGATCACAATAGTATTAGAGCTGAAGCAAGGTTAGGTTTTGATGTAACTGGAGAATATTTTAATTTTATGACCATTCTGGAAGGTGATTTTCTTCTAAATAAGCAAAATGGCGACAGAGGTGCTGGAGAACCTATGGGGCAATATGATTCAGGTTTCACAGGAGAAGATTTTGGTATAGAAAAATTAGAAGCAGGTTATGATTTCTCTTATTTACATCTGCCTGTAAAATTATCGGCAGGTTGGAATGATAAATTTTTAGATAGAACAAGTGGACTTCTCTATGGTGATGACCATCCTTTTATAGGTCTTAGTGGAACAATTAATAATATTGATTATCAATTTCTCTACTTAATTATATTAGATGACATAAACTTAGATGATGGCACGCAACCTATATGGGATGCTGACGATTTAGACTGGAGAGTTTACACTTTAAAACTCACCTTTAACCTGCCATTTTTAGAAGCCAAATTCAGTCCTTTTTATGCATTTAGCGACAATAATAACCAGAATGCAAATGTCCACTATATAGGCTTTGAAACTTATGGGAAATATGGAATTTTTATACCTAGAGCTGAATTTATTTATGCAACTGGAGAAAAAGATGATTTTAACGGCATGAATAATGTAGATATAAGTGCTTTCGCAAGTTTTCTTTCATTAGAAGCAAAAATTAAAGAGTATTTTATTCCTTATATTGGTTCTTATTTTATTTCAGGTGACGGCAATGGCAATGACAAAAAAATAAAGTCTTTTAATGCTATTACTAACAATGCAAGATACAGTGATGTTTTTGGAATGGAAAATGCACTTATACATAGATGGTCACCAATAATTGGTTCTACACTATATTCAAATAGCCCAGAAATGCTGGGTGGCCAAGGTTCAGGGTATGGTGGCCTCAGCTCAACAAGCTCAGCAAATAGTCCAGGGATGGTAACGGTAGGAGTTGGTGCAAAGGGAAAGGTTAACAAATTTGATTATAAAACACAAGTACAGTACCTACTTTTTGCCAGCACTGGAGCTTTGGAAGATTACTACCATAAAGACGATATTAGTAATAAAATGGGTGTAATGTGGGATACAAACATGACATATCACTTTACTAACCACTTTTCAATAGGTGACACATTTTCTGTTTTCGCTCCTGGGGATGGTTATCAAGATATTTGGGGGAGTGAATATAGTAAAACAGCTTTCTTAAACACAGTAGAGTTGGTATGGAGTTTTTAATATGAAAAATCTTATAATACTGAACATAATGATTATATGTCTATTAAGCCAGGTGAAAGTAAATGCTGAAAATAATAATATTTTTAACAATTTTATTGATTATCTAAAAAAGGAATACAGTGATTCCCAAGGAGAGCCGTTAAACGTATTAAACTATAATCAGAACAAACTGCTTATTGAAAAAAAAGATAACATTAAGAAAGGAAGGGAATTACTTATTTATACTAAGAAAAAGAATATACCCCATTATCTTACCGACCCCATTAATGTTGCAATAGTTAGAGATGAATTAGATGAAGGATATTTAGCCGAAAGTATAAAAGATATTAATAAAAATGAAGAACCTTTAATAGTTTCTCGCCCAACAAGGCCAATTATATATGTCCCTCTCGAAGGGACATATATTCACTATGAAAGACTCGTTAATTCACTAATACAAAACGGATTTATTGTAAAAGAGGTAAATAAATTTGACAAAAACAATGGAATAAAAAACTATGGCGTTTTTTTACATATTGATAACTATGAAGACCAACCTCAAATAACCATAGAATCCCTGTTTTTTAACAATATTTTATACAAAGAAAACCTTTATCCTTTTACAAAATTAGAACAAATAAACAATAATAATCTATTAACAGACAAAACATTTAAAAGTGATGATTTTAACAAGAACAATAACAAAGGCCACAAAATGTACAAATTGCCTTATAATTATAGCAGATTAAGGGTGGCAGACATTGATGGTAATGTTGACAAGGAATTTATATTGTTAGGTAATGAAAGTTTAGGAGTTTATACATTTAAGAATAATAAATTTGAACTTATTACAATGTATAAATTTCGTGATAAAAATCTTGTACCAGTCCAACTATATACAATGGATGTTAATGGAGATAAAAGAGAAGAAATCATTATAACAATGGGCCAAGTTGTAGATGATTTTGGTTTCACAGATACAGAAATATACTCCATGTTACTTTCATTTAAAGACAATTCACTAATCCCCGTAGGAGAGAAAATTCCCTACTATTTAAGAATTATAGAAAATGAAATGGGAAAAAAGATCCTTCTTGGGCAAAGAAAGGGGGAATACAGTCCTTTTGAAGGAAAGATACTTTACTTCTCCTGGGATGCTGTTAATAATAAGCTAATCAATAAAGGAGCCTACGGCCCAGCTAAAAATATTTATTCTCTTTATCAGTTTAATTTTATCAAAGATAATCCAGAGAAAGTTATTATTATTGAACCTAACAATTATATTAGAATATATGACTATAAAACATCAAAGCCCGTAGTTACACTCGAAACAAGCTGCGGGGATTTTAATATAACACCAATAAAAATTAAATTAAAGGATTTTAAATATTTAGGTGGCTTTGACAGGAAAATCACATACCAGGAGTTTTATACACCAAGAAGATTTGAAGTAAATTCAGACATAAATGGACAAATATTTACAATAAAAAAGAACAAGACAAACCATTTTTTTGATTTTACTAAACTATCACTAAAGGGTGAACCAGCTGACAGTATTATAGCTGTTAAACCTGAAAATGATTATCTAAATATAACATGGCAATCTAAGGAAATATATAGTGATATATTAGATTTTGCAATTGGAGAAATTGATGAAAGGCCAGTTATATATATATTAGTAAGAAATTTAGATGGTTATGGAGTTATGTTTATAGA
>DHGE01000182.1:795-7071 GCA_002402635.1 Deferribacterales bacterium UBA4806 | reverse complement strand
ATATCTTCATTAAATCCTGTTGTAAAAATTGGTAAACAATTAATCGAAACTATAGAATTCCATCATAAAAATTTGACTCGTGAACAAGCAAGAGAATATGCAATTAACTCATTAAAGGAAGTAGAAATAGATTATCCAGAAGAACGTTTAAATAGTTATCCTTTTAATCTTAGTGGAGGAATGAATCAACGTGTTATGATAGCTTTAGCACTTGCTTGTAATTCTGAAATATTAATAGCAGATGAACCAACAACAGCACTGGATGTGTCAATTCAAGCACAGATTTTGAACCTCATAAAAAATTTACAAAAAAAAAGAGACCTTTCTATTTTATTTATTTCTCATGATATTTCACTACTCTCTAAAATTGCTGACAGAATTATTATTTTATATGCTGGAGAAATAATGGAATATTTGTCACCTCCCTTTAACATAGAAAATGTTAATCATCCATATACATTTTCATTATTTAAATGCATACCTACATTAGAAAGTGATGATAATAAATTATATACAATACCAGGAACTATTATAAAAAACAGCCCAGAAATGGATAATTCCTGTATATTTTATCCACGTTGTTTTAATAGAATTGAAATATGCAAAACACAAAAGCCAACACTTATTCACAATTACTTCTGCTTTAATCCATTAAATCCATCAATAGAAAATCAATATCTTTGATAAACCTTCAATGAACCATCCTTATAGATAGCATATACATTAAAGGATTCCTTTATATCTCCCTGTTCCATACCCGGTGAACCCACAGGCATTCCTGGTACAGATAATCCTACTATATCAGATTGTTCTTTTAATAATCTTTTAATATCTTTAGCTGGTACATGACCTTCAATAACAAAATCATTTATAACTGCAGTATGACACGATGTAAGGTCACCTGATATACCATATCTCTTTTTGATAGCGGTCAAATCATTAATCTCAACATTTTCTACTTTAAAACCTTCTTTTACTAAATGGTTCCACCATTTTTTGCAACAACCTCAAGCAGGATTATAAAAGACTTTAATGTAAGGTTGTTCGCTTTTGTTTATTCCATAGGACTCCTGCGCAATATAGCCAAAAAAAGCTAAAACCATTAAAAAAATTGCTAACAAATAATACTTTATTTTCATAAAATCATACCCCCTCATTAAGACTAATTTAATATAATTAGAATTATAAGATTATTGTCAACAATTAAAATTTCAAATTAACCGGAAAAATCACCTTTAGGTAGTTATTCTTCAAGGTTTAATATAATTTGAGAAGGATCAACTAGCACTGTCTTAAAATTACTATAGTGCACATAGCCTTCGGGGGATTTTTTTGGTTTGGTAATGTATTTTCTAAGAGTATAATCTACTTCAACTTTTTGTTCATTTTTTGCTTTGCTAAAAGATGCCGCTAATTTTGCGCCAAAAACTATTTCTTCAACTGTTAGTGTCCCATTTTTTCTAGCTATAACATGTGCTGAAGGAACTCCTCTCACATGAAACCACATGTCTTCTCTCCGTGAAAATCTAGATATAATAAGGTTATTAGATTTTTTATTCTTCCCAATAATATATAACACATCACCTTTTTTAACCTTAATAAAAGGCAAGCTAGTATCTCTCGCCTTATTTTTTTTATGCTCAAAATAATAATTTGCATATATGTCTATTATATCTTGGTCTTCTAAATTCTCTATTTCATGTATTTGTTTATCTATTTCAGTTATTTTGTTCTCTATTTTTTTTATTCTATCATCTAAAAAAGCTAATGCTCTTTTTAATTTCTTCCCCTTACTAAATAGTTTTTCAATATTACCATTTAAATCATCTTCACTTAAATTATATTTTATTTTTTCTATCCCTTTCTCTGTGTATTTATCTAAGTATATAATCCCTGTTTTTTTATTAATAAGATGTAAATTATTCTTTAATAATTCTGCCTTTTCTAAATAATTTTTATAATCTTTTGCTTCTTTCAATTCGCTATTTATTTTTACTAAGGCCCTTTCATTTTCCTTCTTTATTTTATTCAGATAGTTTAAAATTTTTTTCTTTTGTTCATTAATTGTTTTTTTCCCTATCTTTGAATTATAGTACTGACTTAATTGATCAAAATTCAATAAATTCTTATAACCTTTAAATGGAAAAGGTATGATTCTGTCTTGAGCATCTATATAGAAATTGTCATCGTCCAAAGAGTCCAAGATAAGTTTCTTGGTCCTTTCAAATCCATACTCGCTAGCCAAAATATTGGCATAATGAACTGTCACATTATAGAAACCCTGCATTAGTTCAAATTTATCTTTATTGCTTTTGTCTATCCTTTCTTCTTTATTTCTTTTAACTTCGACATACTTGCCTCCTACTACATTGTTTCTAGAAGTATCTAAGAAGTGTTCTTTTAACATAAATATTATTTTATTGTTTTCTTCTAGTACATAAAAATTAGGATATTTCGAAAATAATTCAAATATACAGGTATATATTATTTTTTTTCCACTACCTCTATACTTCATTAACTGTAAATAAATTACTCTTTCAAAAGATAAATTATAGATTTCTCTGATTATTGAATTATCTAAATAATTTAATCTCTTACTTGTAGATATGATTTCACTAGAATAATATATTCCCGTAAGATTTCCTCCCAACGATATATTCAACGCTTTATTAAAACCATGAAAAATAAGTTGTATTATATCATCTCCCAATAGCAGGTTTTTCATTTTTAAATCTTTAATATTTCTCTTTAAAATATTTGTAATTTTAGTTACAGTAATACCGTCCATTTTTATATAATAGTTTATATTATGGGAAAATTAAATATTTTACTGATTTTTGGTGGCAAATCAGCTGAACATGAAGTATCAATTGAATCGGCAAAAAACATTGTTAATAATATTAATTTAAGCAAATATAATTTATTTCTTCAATGGATTGATAAAGAAGGACATTCCTATTACATAGAAAATTGTAAAATAGTAAATTATTCTCTATTAAACAACTGTCCAAACAAACAACCATCTACGCTAATTAATATAAATAATAAAGTTTACCAATATAATTTAGCAAGTAACAAAATAATTTCTGAATTAGACATAGCTTTCCCACTGATACATGGACCAACTGGAGAAGATGGAAATATGCAGGGTTTTCTTACAACAGTAAATTTGCCATATATAGGCTCTTCAGTTCTCCCTTCAGCCATTTGTATGGATAAAGTTATTACAAAAGAATTAATAAGTAGAACCTCAATAAAAATTGCTCAATATATTTATTTTTCAAAATACGAAAGAAAGAATATATGTTCAAAAGCAATAATAGAAAGACTAAACCTTCCATTATTCGTAAAACCTGCCAGTTTGGGATCGTCAATAGGAATTACTAAAGTGAAAAAAGCAGATGAACTATTATGTGCCATAAATCATGCTTTTCAATTTGATAATAAAATAATAATAGAAAAATCAATAGATGCCAGAGAAATAGAATGTGCTATACTGGGCAATTTCACAGATAATATTATTGTATCAGCACCAGGTGAGATTATAGCAAAATCAGATTTTTATTCCTATGAAGCAAAATATTCTGATAATAACAGCACGGATCTTATAATCCCTGCTAAAATTGATGCTGATATTATAGAAGAAATCAAAAAGGTTGCTCTGTCAGCATACAGAACTCTTCTATGTGAAGACTATGCCAGAGTAGATATGTTTATAGATAGTAGAAATAATATTTATTTAAATGAAATTAATACTATACCAGGTTTTACAAAACACAGCATGTATCCCATGCTTATGGCATTAGAAGGTTTAACCTTGTCATCTTTAATAGACAAGCTTGTTGAGCATGCATTAAAAAGATCTAAAAATTAAAGTATTTAACCAAAATTCCACATGCTAAAATTGCAAAACCAGCAAGTGAGTGAGAAAATCTATTTAAAAATTCTATTTTGATTTTAGTCATTCCCTTTAAACTTAAAAATACAATCATAAGCATCGTCATAACAGTAGTAGTTGCAAAAATGACGGACACAAATATTGTATAGAATAAATTTAGTTTCGCAGCAGGATACATTATTAGAGGAATTAAGGGCTCACAAGGACCAAAAACAAAAATAAGAAATAAAGCCCATGATGTTACAACATTTTTATTCTTGTGTAGATGGAAATGCTTTTCTTCATGAATATGGTCATGTGTATGTATTACATTATTATGTTTATGTATATGACTATGAGATTTATTTTTTATAGATTGCCACAAGCCCCAAATGAAATAGGTAAAACCAAAAATTAATAGCAAAGTAGCTGCAAATTCACCTCTTAAAGTTTCTAGTCCAGATAAGCTAATCAAAGCCTTTCCAAAGATTATTCCTATGAGACCAATTATTACAGAACTTATAACATGTCCAAAACCACACAGCATTGTGATAAACATAGTTTTCTTAAGATTCCAATTCATTGATTTTGAAAGTGCTATAAATGGTATATAATGGTCAGGACCTAATAATGTATGGGTGAATCCCACCACTATAGCTGTATACATAATAACTGTATAATCGAACATATCTATGTATATCATATAAAAAATTAATGCTCAAGTTAAAGATATGATGTAACTAATCGAGATATAAAAATTATAATTGTGTTACATATTTTCTTATATTATATTGCGAGTACATACTTAAGGTGGTTTTGATGCACAAAATAAGCAAAATAAAGCTGTTTTTATTCTCTATCCTTATTTTTACAGCTTGTAAAGCATCTATTAATAATGTTGACAATTATGCAGATATAGTCCTTTTCAACGGAAATATCATTACAGTAGATAGAAATTTTAATATATATGAAGCCATAGCAATTAAAAATAACAAGATTCTAAATGTAGGTAATAACAAAAAAATAGAATCACTAATAGGCCCCAAAACACTTCTGTTTGACTTAAAAGGTAAATCAGCACTTCCTGGGTTTATTGATTCTCATATTCACTTTCTTATGACTCTACAAACCTCAAAATATATTAATCTAAGGCCAGAAAATATAAAAACATTAGAGGATATGCTCAATAAAATTAAGAAAAAATCATTAGAGATAAAACCTGGTGAATGGATTATAGGATTTGGATGGGATCAAGATAAAATAGTATGGCCAGAAAATAGAGAATATAGGTGGCCGACAAAAAAAGACTTAAATACTGTTGCTCCCAATAATCCAGTCATTCTATTTAGAATTGGAGGACACACTGCTGTTGTAAACTCATTTGCTTTAAAATTGGCAAAAATTGACAATAATACTAAAAGTGTAGCAGGAGGCGAAATTACAAAATTTAAAGACGGAAAGTTAACTGGCATATTAAAAGAAAATGCCATAAATATGGTTTCCAAATTCATTCCTGAAATAAATGTTTCATCCGAGGAGTTAGAAAAATTTTGTTATCTTGTTTTATCGAAGGGTTTGACAAATATCGAAGAGGCAAACTTAACAAAAAATGCATTTAATTTTTATAAAGAGGTATTTTATAATGGTGAGGTTCCAATAAGGATTAATGCCCTATTAAGTGCAAATGAGATAGATTATCTAATAGAAAATCACATAAAAACACCATACGATGTTATACCTCAACGTTTAAGAATATGTGGTATAAAATTCTTTGCAGATGGAGCCTTAGGGGAGCGTACTGCAGCACTTAAACAACCCTATAGTGATGATCCAAAAAATTTAGGTATGTTAATAAAACCAGAAAGTTGGTTTATTGATATGTTTACAAAGGCGCATGCTCATGGTATACAAACAGCAACACACGCAATAGGAGATTTAGCTAGTGAAGTAATTCTCAAAGCAAACTATATTTCCTATTTGAAATTGGGGAAAAGACAGGGATTATACAGAGACCGGATTGAACACTGCCAAGTTTTGTCACCTACCCTAATTGATAAGTTCAGCAGACAAAATATTATAGCCTCCATACAATTCTCGTTCTGGTCATCAGACAAAGCTTGGGCAAAGGAACGCCTTGGCAGTGATAGAATGAAATATGCCTATGCATGGAATAAACTAATAAATAAAAAAATAATAGTTAGTGGGGGAACAGATTCTCCTGTTGAAACATACATTCCATTTGAAGGTTTAGAAAATATAGTTAAAGATTCTGGCATTCCCATTAAAGAAGCAATAAAACTTTATACTTATAACGCTGCTTACGCTTCTTTTCAGGAACAATACTTAGGTTCGTTAGAAAAAGGTAAATTAGCAGATTTAATAGTGTTGTCTAACAATAT
>DHGE01000182.1:0-754 GCA_002402635.1 Deferribacterales bacterium UBA4806 | reverse complement strand
ATTTCCTTTGATTTTCTTCTGCTTATTGGTATAGTAACAATCTTTTTATTTCTTATAAGCAGATGATATGTATTCTCATTTCTTTTTAATCGATTAATACAATCTATATTAATTATATAACTCTTATGAGTTCTAATAAAAACCTCACGAGGTAATAATTCTTCTAACTTGCCAATTGGGATTGGACATAAATGATCACTTTCAAAGCAATATATTTTAGAGTAAATATTGTCCGCTTTGATATAGTATATATCCCTCACATCTACAAATCCTATGTCTTTACCAATAAGTATAGGTAATTTTTTTAATCTACGACTTTTACCAACAATCTTATCTGTAATGTCTTTACAGAATAAAAGAAATTTATCTAATTTGAAGGCATTATTAAATAAAGGGATAACTTTTGCTAAATAATATTTATATTTATTATCTTTATTTAAAACCTTAATGGAAAAATCTGAAATTTTTTTTGTTTTCTTTACATTTTCAACAGCTGATTGTAAAGATACAGCGAATTCATCTTCTTGTATACTCAAAAAGTTACTAAAAAAATTTTTATACAATTTTAAACAAGGATATTTTCTTAAAAATACATCATTTATATACTCTACAGAAAAATCACTTTTTAAAACAACAATATATGACTCTTCACTCTCTATAAAATTTTCCATTGCATAGAATATTATTAATTTTTTTTAGAAATATCAAGTTAATATCAATAACAAAAAATATGAGATTATAAAATTAAATTTTC
>DHGE01000041.1:15238-32024 GCA_002402635.1 Deferribacterales bacterium UBA4806 | reverse complement strand
ATATCGGATAGTATATCAATTAGAATATTCTTAATTGAGTTAATCCTTTCTTTTATACCCCCGTTTAATTGCCTAAAGGAAGCTTTAATAGCAGTGTCATTCTTAGAATTAATGATATTCATAACAGCTTCAGCTTGAGTTAAATCTATCTTACCATTTATAAAAGCTCGTCTTGTAAATTCACCAGCCTCTGCAAGCCTAAAACCAATTTTATTTAATGAAGATATTGCCTTTTGAACAATTATAGGATTGCCATGAAAAGATATTTCAAGAACTTCTTCGCCTGTATATGATTTAGGAGCTTTAAAGTAATAATACAAAACACTATCATAAACATCATTGTCTTTATCAATGAAATCTCCATAATAAATTCTATTAGGTAGAAGCTTTCTTTTTCCCCTAATAAATTTCAATGCCATTAATGCATCAGGGCCCGAAATTCTAATTACAATTATAGATGAAATAATCAATGGTGTAATTGGAGCTACAATAGTATCCATTTAGATTGATCTATATATGCAGTCTATATGCCTTTAGTGTATTATGCATTAACATTGCAATAGTCATAGGGCCAACTCCACCTGGAACAGGTGTAATAAATGAAGCTACATTTTTAACATCGTCAAAACAAACATCTCCAGTTATTTTACCATCAACTCTGTTTATTCCCACATCAATGACCACAGCACCATTTCCTATGAATTCTCTTTTCACATAATTTGGTTTCCCTATTGCAGCAATTATTATATCTGCTTCTTTTGTAATCTCTGAGAGATTAATTGTTTTACTGTGGCATGTTGTAACAGTAGCATCTCTTTGCAATAACAAAGGAATCAACGGCTTACCTACAATATTTGATCTACCTAAAATTACAACTCTTTTAGATTTTATATTGATATTGTAATAATCAAGTAATTTAATAATACCTAAGGGCGTACAAGGTACAAATGTATTGTATCCTAAAAACAAATTACCAATATTGACGGGGTGGAAACCATCGACATCCTTTTCTGGTCTCACAGACTCAATAATATTTCTCTGATTTATGTGAAATGGAAGGGGTAATTGAATAAGGATACCATCAATATTGTTGTCGTTGTTCAATAATGATATTTCTTCTATTAAGGACTTCTCAGTAATTGTATTATCATATTTTTTAACAAGAGATCTTATGCCAATAGCATTACACACTTTTTCTTTTTTGCCAACATAAATTGAGCTTGCTGGATCATTACCAACCAATATAACAGCTAAACCTGGCAATCGTTGATTGTTGAGTCTTATGCTATCTATATCCTTCCTAATTTCATCTATTATTTTATTTGATAAAGATTTACCGTCAATGAGTTGTACCATAATTTTAAATATCTCTGATAACTGCTATTGACACTATTTCATCATCTTGCAAATTCATTAACTTAACTCCTTGTGCTGAGCGACCAACTACTGAAATATCTTTAACACAAATTTTCATATTTTTACCCATTTTTGTAATTACTATGATCTCATCCTCCAAATCTACTAGCTTTGCACCTACAACCTTTCCTGTTCTTTCATTAATATTACAAAGCTTGATTCCCATACCTCCTCTAAGCTGTGATCTATATTCATTGATAAGTGTTAGTTTACCATAAGCTTTAGAAGTTATAGATAAAATATATTTATTTTCAAAAACTGGGAATGCCGATACAACATAGTCATCTTTCTTTAATTTAATACCCCTAACACCTATAGTAACCCTCCCAGTGTCTCTAATTTCATCAGATAAAAAATTAATAACTTTTCCCTGATGGGTTGTTATAAAAATAGGTATGCCATTTTTTACTAAAAATGTTGACACTATTTCATCATCCTTATTTAATTTTGTAGCAATAACACCAGAGCGTATACTCTTAAATTGATCTGTTGGTGTTTTTTTAACAATACCATACTTGGTNNTTCATTCTTATCTAATTGTAATAAATTATATATATATGTTCCACGTGCTTCTCTTGACATTTCAGGAATTTTATAGACCATTAAATAATGGACTTTACCATTATTTGTAAAAAACATTAAATTATCGTGATTTTTAGCTATTATTGCATGTTCTATATAGTCACCTTCTCTGTAATTACCACCTGATGTCCCTTTACCCCCCCTCCTCTGGGTTTTAATATAAGAAATATCCATACGTTTAATAAAGCCGGAGTTAGAGAGTATTATAATTTTTTCATCATTAGGAATTAAATCCATAATGTTTAGTTCACTCTCTCCTTCAATAATCCTTGTTCTTCTCTTATCTCCAAATTTATTTTTAATCTCGATTAATTCATCTTTAATGATTCCCATCAATACAGACCTATCTTCCAATATACTGTTATAATATTCTATATTTTTACTTGTTTCTTCATAGTCTAAATTTATTTTATCTATTTCTAAAGAAGTCAACCTTTGCAACTGCATTTTTAATATAGCATCTGTTTGTAATGTAGATAAGAGGAATCTCTCAATTAAACGTTTTGAAGCCTCGTCAGGGTTATTGGATGTCTTGATTATATCAATCACTTCATCAATATTGCTTAAAGCAACTCTCAATCCTTCCAAAATATGTAAATGTTCCAATGCTTTATTTAACAAATATTTTGTACGTCTTCTTATAATTTCAACTCTATGCTTAATAAATGCTTCTAACAACTCTAACAAATTAAAGGTTTTGGGTTTACCATTTTCTATTGCTAACAGTTGAAAGTGATATTTTTCTTCTAGTTTTGTCTCTTTAAATAAACGATTCTTAATAATTTCACTATTTTCACCTTTTTTAATATCAATAACAACTCTTATACCCTCTCTATCTGATTCGTCTCTTATATCTGTTATACCTTCAATTCTTTTATCATTAACCATATCTGCTATGTATGCAATTAAAGAGGCCTTATTAACTTTATATGGAAGCTCTGTAATAATTATTTGTTCCTTTCCATTTTTTAAGGTTTCAATATCAGCCTGCCCACGAACTATAATAGAACCATATCCATTTTTATAAGTATCTATTATACCACTCTTCGTAGTAATTGTACCTGCTGTTGGAAAATCTGGACCTTTAATAATATTAATTAAATCATCAATTGAATAATTTTCATGATCTATAATATAAAGAATTGCATCAATAACTTCAGATAGATTGTGTGGAGGAATTTCAGTCGACATCCCAACTGCTATACCAGCACAACCATTTACTAGCAAATTAGGAATTTTAGTTGGCATAACAACTGGCTCTAACTCAGAACCATCATAATTAGGTGAAAAATCAACAGTTTCTTTATCAATGTCTGTTAACATTTCTTCAGCAAGCAATGTCATTCTCGCTTCTGTATATCTCATAGCTGCTGGAGGATCATCATCAATTGATCCAAAATTACCTTGACCATCAACTAAAGGATACCTCATTGAAAAATCTTGGGCCAATCTCACCAATGCATCATAAACAGATGTATCCCCGTGAGGATGATATTTACCAATAACTTCTCCAACTATTCTAGCAGATTTCCTATATGGTTTATTATGATTTAATCCCATTCTATACATTGCATATAAAATACGCCTATGCACAGGTTTTAATCCATCTCTTACATCTGGTAAAGCTCTGCTAATAATAACGGACATTGCATAATCTAAATAATTTACTCGAATTGATTCTTCTAAAGGTATGTTAATTATATTATTATCCATTTTTAATCCTAAATATCCAAATTTTTAGCAAATATAGCATTTTCATCTATAAATTCCTTTCTTGGTTTTGTATCATCACCCATTAAAATTCTAATAATATTATCTGCATCCTCAGCATCTTCAATAGTGACTTTGTATAACAATCGTCTTTCAGGATCCACTGTAGTTTCCCATAACTGATCTGGGTTCATTTCACCCAAACCTTTATATCTTTGTATTGTAATCCCAGATTTACCTCTTACTTGAACAAAGTCAATTAAAGATTTTGTATTTTCTAAAAGATATTCTTTTTTTTCATCCTCAACTTTAAAAGGAGGTCCCTGTAATTCTCTTATAAAATAAGTTAACCTAATAAGTTCTCTAAACTCTGGTGTATTTAATAGATCTGTATTAATCTTTAAAATTTGGTTGTCTACTGTTTCAAATACAATATTATACCTTTGATATTCTTCATTAAATTGTATACGAAAGTCTTTATATTTTTTAGTTACTCCTTTTTCGTCTAAATATTTTAACAAAGTCTCAACATAACTAATTTCAGAAAATTTATTTATATCAACACTATCATAAAGAGTTAAATATCTTATTAAATTGTCGTCATAGCCTTTCATTAAATATTTTTTTATTAGATTTTCGTATTTGACGATATTTGTTACAATTTCAAAATATCTTTTATTATCAACATTGTTTATCTTTATGTTATTTACTCCATTTCTGATTAAAAGTGCATCTAATTCCTTATCATCATACAAATATTTAACACTCTTACCTTTTTGAACTCTATATAAAGGAGGTTTAGCAATATACAAATAACCCCTTTCTATTAATTCTCTCATGTACTTATAAAAAAAAGTCAACAATAACGTAATAATATGTAAACCATCGGTATCAGCATCTGTCATTATAATAACTTTATGATACCGTAGCTTTGAAATATCAAAATCATCTCTTCCAAAGCCAGTACCAAGTGCAGATATGATAGTTTTAACTTCATCATTTCTTAAAATTTTGTCTTCTCTTGCTTTTTCAGCATTCAATGGTTTACCCTTCAAAGGTAAAATAGCCTGAAATTTTCTTGATCTACATTGCTTAGCTGAGCCCCCGGCAGAATCTCCCTCAACTATAAAAATCTCAGCATGTTCAGGATTCCTTTCTTGACAATCTGCTAATTTCCCAGGTAATGCGCCACTTTCTAAAGCAGATTTCCTTCTTGTCATTTCTTTAGCATGTCTGGAAGCTTCTCTTGCTCTATAGGCTGCTACAGCTTTATCATATATTTTCCTCAAAGTTTTTTGATTTTTTTCAAAATATTCTGATAATTCCGTTGCTGTAACACTTTCAACAGCTGACTTGGCAATTGTTGAGCCCAATTTTCCTTTAGTCTGTCCTTCAAATATTGGGTCATTCATTTTTATAGAGATAACAGCAATTATGCCTTCTCTAATATCATCGCCAGATAAAGTAATCTTTTCCTTTTGAATACCGTATTTGTTAACATAATTGTTAAAAACCTTGGTAAGTGCCGTTTTAAATCCAACTTCATGGTTACCACCTTCTGCAGTATGAATATTATTAACAAAGGAAATAATTTTTTCATCATATACATCGGTATAACACATAGCAACTTCAACTAAAATTGATTCTTCCTTTGTATTTTTAATATACTGATAATTACTCTTGAAATATAAATACTCGTCAATAATACAAGTTTTTCCTTTTGTAAGATAATCTAAATATGCCAAAAGACCTCTATCAGAATAAAATTCTTGTTTTTTACCACTTCTCTCATCTGTAATACTAAGTCGAATACCACTATTTAAAAATGAAAGTTCTCTAAGTCTCTTTGCAATAATTTCATATGAAAAATTAATCGTTTCAAATATAGTGCTATCTGGTTTAAAAGTAATTTTTGTACCAGTTTTACTTGTTGTACCTAAAGTGCTCAATACTGAGGAGGATTCTCCCTTTTCAAATTTCTTGAAATATACATTACCGTCTCTTTTTACAGTGACTTCTAAAAATTCTGATAGTGCATTTACAACTGAAACACCCACTCCATGTAAACCACCAGATGTTTTATAAACATTATCGTCAAATTTACCACCTGCATGTAAAGTTGTTAAAACAACCTCTAATGTTGATTTTTTAACAACGGGATGTTCTCCTACTGGAATTCCTCTTCCATCATCTTCTATTGTTATTGAATTGTCTATATGAATTACAACACTTATATTCTTACAATATCCAGCAGAAGCTTCATCGATAGAATTATCAATAACCTCGTAAACAAGATGATGCAAACCTTTTTCATCAGTTGAACCAATGTACATTCCAGGTCTTTGCCTTACAGCACTTAGACCCTCTAACACTCTTATACTACTTTCATCATAGATATTATTGCTATCCATAAATAATCACCTGCTTATTATATAAAGATAAATAACCTATACTATTATAGATAAATTAATTATATATTCAATAGGTTTCAATTGTAATGGTAACCATTAAATACTTACATTGATCATTTAATGGTTCAATAATAACTGGATTCCTTTGACCTACAATATGTAAATAAAAATCCTCAGCTTCAATATGTGCAAGAATTTCTAAAAACAATTTAGCGTTGAATATAATATCTATATCATCACCAGTTTTTTCTATGCCTTTAACGACTTCACTTCCTTTGCCATACTCAGTTTCTAAACTAATAATTTCAATATTATCATCATGAATTGAAAAAATTACACCATAATTAATTTCACTTGTAATTGTAGAAATTCTTTTTAAAGTTTCATAAATCACGCTAGTTTTCATCTTTAGAGTAATTTTAGGTTCAACCTCAAATAACTTACTTAAACTTTTTATGTAATTTTCGATTAAATTAGAATAAATAATCTTATTATCAAACTTAAAAACCGCTTGCTTCCTATCTGTTTCAATTTCAAGAGGGCCGGCATTTAATATTTTTACTAATTCTCCAACTGTTTTTTTAGGAATATTTATTATAAATTCATCTGATTGCTCATTTTCAAGTAACGTTTCACATATGGCTATTCTCTGAAAATCTGATGAAGATAATTGTAGTTTATTACCTAATATTTTTAAATGAGCTCCATTATAAGAAATTTTAGATGATTCGTTAGCTATACAAAAATAAACTTTTTTTAATAAATTTAAAAAAATATTCCCATCTATCTTAATATAATATTCGGGCAATATATCTGACATTGTAGGAAAATAAGCTGGATCAAGAGTAGACATTGTAAAATAGGAGTTATCAGAAATTAGATTAAGTCTTGAACCAGTAAAATCGAATGTAATATCTGAATTTACAGGAAATTCCCTAATAATATCTAGTAGTTTTTTACACGATACGGTTGTTTCTCCACTATTTTCAACATTCAACGGAATATATGAACTGTAACCAGTTATAATATTTGATGTTTTAAAAAAAACTTTATCATTTTCTGCTTTAATTAACAAATTTTGTAGTATAGTTTCAATACTTTTCGTACTTGTAAAACCATATGCTTCATTCACTACCGGATAAATATCTTCCTTTTTACAAGTAAATTTCACATTTAGGCTCCTAAATTTATTAATATTAGTATTTTAATAATTAAGTAATAGTAATAATATTATTATTAAAAAATGTTTACAAGTTAAAAATAATTTTATTTATAAACAATTAAAAAGCATTAAAACATGTTCAAAAAGTGTTGTCTATTTGTATAATTCTTTGAGAAGTGTGTTAATCATTTCTTTAACTTCTTGATCTGTCTTAATTTTATTTTTTACCACTTTAATAGAATATAAAATTGTTGCATGATCTCTACCACCAAAAATATCACCAATTTCCTGGAGAGAAATATTTAATTTTTCTTTCAGTAGATATATTGCTATATTTCTGGGAAAGGAAATACTTTTAGTCCTCTTACGTGATTTTAAATTATAAACCTTTATATTGAAATAATTACATACAACCTTAATTATATCATCAACAGTAACAATTTTATCTTTAGCTATTAAATAATCTTCTAAACATTCATGAATTAATTCAACACTTATTGGTTTGTTTTTAAACTTAGAATAAGCTGATAACCTTATAAGAGATCCTATTAGTTCTCGATTATTATTTGATTTAATATTTTCAGCTAAATACATAGCAATATCATTTCCTATATGAATGTCTCTAATATCAGCAATTTTTAATAATATTGCAGTTTTTTCTTCAACTGAAGGAGGTTGAATATCTGCTATTAAACCCCATGAGAATCTACTAGTAATTCTTTCTTCCATACTAGATAATTCTGCCGGTGACTTATCACATGTAATAATTATTTGCTTCTGTGAATCATATAGAGTGTTAAAGGTATAAAAAAATTCCTCAGTGGTTCTTTCTTTTCCAGATAGAAATTGTGCATCATCAAATAGTAATATATCTATTGATCTATATTTATCTCTAAAATCATCCATTTTATTAACTCTTAAAGCCTTAATCATTTCATTTGTAAATTGTTCAGATGGTATATATAAAACCTTTAATTTAGGCATCTTCTCTAAAATTTTATTCCCCACTGCATGTATTAGGTGAGTTTTTCCAAGGCCAACACCCCCATATATATAAAGAGGGTTATAGGTATGAAAGTTTCCATCAGCTACTGATGAACAGGCAGTATATGCAAATTGGTTTGAATCGCCAACGACAAAATTATCAAAAATGTATTGTTTATTTAGATTAGTTTTATATCCTCTTAATTTATTCATATCATGATTTTGTAAATTTTCACTTCTTTCAATTATTTTTTTATTGATATGAGTATTGTCATAATCTATAGAGATATTTGAAGATATTGAAAATTTTTCTGTAAGTACTTTTTTCAGGGTATTTAAATAATTTTGTTCAATCCAGATCTTATAAAATTTATTTGGAGCTATTAAGACAAGATTTTTCCCATCTAACTCAGTAATTTTTAGCGGTTTGAGCCAGGTTTCTATTATTTGATCAGTTAAATAGGTGTTTGCTTCTTTTAGGATATCACTCCAAAGCTTTGATTTATTCATTTACAAAAACCTCATAGCCAGATTTACTAATTTCATTAAGTAATGAATTTATATGTTCTTTGCCCTTTACTTCTAAATCGAAGGAAACTTTACTCTGGCCTATATCTAAATAAACATCATTTCTATTATGCTTTAAGTCTAATATATTAGCTTCATTTTCGCCAATTACTTTGGTAATTTTATTTAATGAGCCAGGGGTGTCATCCAATATGACAGTAATTTGTATTAAACGATATGATGCAGCTAAACCCTTGTTTATAACACGTGATATCAAATTGACATCAATATTTCCTCCAGAAAGCAGTAAAACTACATTTTTTTTAGCAATGTCTAGTTTGTTTGATAAAATAGCGGCAAGTGTAGTTGCTCCAGCACCCTCAACAATTAATTTAGATTGTTCAATTAAAAACAATATGGCCTTTGAAATTTCTCCTTCCTTTACAGTTACAATTTGATCGGTATATTTTTTGCATAAATTAAAGGTTGTTTCTTCTACTTTGTGTACAGAAATACCATCAGCTATTGTGTTTAAACCGGGAACTGTAACAATATTGTTTTGTAAGATNNTCCTGATATTAAACCACCACCACCAACTGGTATAATAAAACAATTAATATTTGGTTTTTCTTCTAAAATCTCTAATGCAATTGTACCTTGACCACTGATAACATCGAGATTATTAAAAGGATGTATAAAAAAAAGATCTTCTTTTTTAGCAAGTGATTTCGCATAAATTGAGGCTTCATTATAATTTTCACCATAAAGAATTACTTTAGCTCCATAATTTTCGGTGTTGTTAATTTTCATCAAGGGCGTGTTTTTAGGCATAATAATTAAACTTTTTAAATCAAATAATTTTGCACTAAATGCTATGCCCTGGGCATGATTGCCTGCTGAAGCTGTAATAATACCTTTTTTGCAATTAACTAGATTCTTTAAAATACAATTTAATGCACCCCTTATTTTAAAAGAACCTGTTCTTTGAAGGTTTTCTAACTTAAAAAAGACATTGCAATTATATCTTTCTGATAAACTATGACTATAATATATAGGGATATAATTAAGATAGCCTTTGATTCTTCTATATGCATCTTTTGTTTCATTGAATAAATTAAATTGCATTTCAATGATTTTATTATATAATCACGTTAAGTCAATATTAAGGTAGAATATGAAAAGACTTTTATCTATTTGCTTGTTTTTACTTTTTGTTTCAACTCTTGGCGCAGAAAATAATATTCTCATGATGGCGACAACTACTAGTACTGATAACACAGGTTTTTTAGATTACCTGCAAAAAAAAGTAAAAAAAGACCTAAATATCAACTTGAGATGGCTTGCAGTCGGTACAGGAAAAGCATTAAGACATGGAGAAAATTGTGATGTTGATGTTTTGTTAGTTCATGCGGAAAATGAAGAGAAAAAATTTATGGAAAAAGGGTATGGCATAAAACGGGTGCAATTTATGTATAACGATTTTGTTCTTTTGGGACCTATTAATGATCCTCTTAATATTAGTGGTATGGATATACTAGACGCAATGAAAAAAATTTTTAATAACGGTAAAATAAAATTTGTTTCTAGGGGTGATGAATCTGGAACACATTTGAAAGAAAAGGAATTATGGCTTAAATGCTGTAAAAATATTCCACTTAATAAAACATATTATATAGAAAATGGACGTGGAATGATGGAGACTATATTAATGTCTGATGAAATGGAAGGTTATACTCTGGCAGATAGATCGACCTATTTAATGTATAAAAATAACATTAAAAATTATCGATTAAAAATAATAAGTGAGGGAAATGAACTTTTACGCAATCCTTATAGTATAATAGTTATAAATCCAAAAAAATGTCCAAATGTCAAATTAGAAAATGCAAATAAGTTTTTACAATGGCTATTAACAAAAGAAACAAAGCAATATATAGAAGAATACTCTATCAATGGTGAACAATTGTTTAAAATAATTTATAAATAAAAAGTTAACTGTGCATTATATCTTAGAATCATTTTATTCAGCTTTAGTATTAATTGGGAAGTTTGATTTAGAGATTTACGAAATTATTTTTACTACTTTACATATAACCTTTTATTCTCTGATCTATGCACTTTTTTTTGGCATTATCACAGCTTTTTTCTTATCAGGAGCAAAAAGTAGAGCAGGGAGATTGTTAAAGATTGTTTTTAATACACTCTTATCCTTACCCACTGTAACAGTAGGTCTTTTAGTATACATATTTCTAATGCAACAAGGACCATTTGGATATTTGCATCTCTTATTTACTAAAAAAGCTATTATTATAGGCCAAACAATTTTGGCTTATCCAATTATTACTTCACTTGTAACATCAACATTAGAAAATTATGATAAAAGATTAAAAGAATTTTTATTAACTTTAGGAGTTAACAAATTAGTATTAATGAGGACTATTCTTTGGGAAGCAAGATATGGTATTCTAATATCTGCAATAACTGCGTATGGTAGAGTGATTTCTGAAGTCGGGTCGTCAATGATTTTAGGTGGCAATATAAAAGGTTATACAAGAACTTTAACAACAGCTATATCCTTAGAAACAAGTAAAGGTTCGTTTGAAAATGCTTTAGCTTTGGGCTTTATATTACTAACAATTTCTTTAGTGATAAACATAGGATTGTATTTTATGAGAAGCCTATGGAGTCAGTAAATATATATCAAATCAGAGATTTACAATATAGCTATGATCATTTATTTTCGCTTAAAATTGAAAATCTCAATATCACAAAGGGGAAAATTATTGGTATTGTTGGCCCTAATGGTAGTGGGAAAACAACATTATTAAAGATACTAGCTTTTTTATATGAAAAATCCAGTGGGGAATTAACATTTGATGGTAAGATAATTAAAAAAGAAAATATGGAAAAGGCAAGACAAGATGTAACTATGTTGATGGAAGAGCCATATTTATTGCACCGCAGTGTACGCAATAATATAAGATATGCTTTAAATTTAGTAAGTAATAATAGTATTAATTATGAACATTTCTTGTCAATGTTAGGTTTAAATAGTGAAAGTCATTTATTAAAGAGTTATAATCAATTATCTCGTGGAGAAAGTAAAAGAGTAGCTATGCTTATGCATTTAATATTAAATAGGGACGTATTGATACTTGATGAACCTACTAACAATATTGATGAAAGAAGCAAGTCTTATTTGGAAAATACATTAGTTAAGCTGAGGAAAAGTTGCAAAACTATAATATTTTCTAGTCATGACATTATGTTTACTCTAAAACATGCTGATACAATACATTCTCTTTATAGTGGTAGGCTATACAATGATATGCTATTAAATATAATTGAATTTAATATTGGCAAAGTAATGGCTAATTTTAATAAAATAGAAGATAAAGATAAAAATATAATGATAGAAAAACAATTTATTTCACCAAATAAAATTGTTTTTAATGCTAATAGTGTTAAATATTTCTTAAATAACAATGGCAAGGGTTTAGTGAAAGCAACTATTGTTAGTGTTACTTTGTATGATAATAGATGTGTATTAACCATTGATATAGAAGGCAATATTTGTTATCTATATTACAATATTGCTCAATTTAATAAAAAAGTTTTTATTCCTGGGAGTGATATATTTTTAAGTCTTAAAGAAAATTTTTTAAATATTTAATTTAATTAAAAAAATAGTGGAGGCTATGATGAAAAAATTTTTAGTAGGTATTGATCAAGGGACATCAAGTTCTAGGGCGATTTTACAATCAGAGAAGGGGAATATTGAGTACATGGCTCAGAGAGAATTCAAGTGTATTTATCCTCAAATCCAATGGGTAGAGCAAAAACCTCTAGATATATTAAATACAACACTGGATAGCTGTAAAGAAGTATTACAAAAAGCAGAAGAAATGAAAGGAGAGATTAGCGCAATAGGTATAACAAACCAGAGAGAAACAACTATCATTTGGGATAAAAAGACTGGTAAACCCCTTTATAATGCAATTGTATGGCAAGATAGGAGAACATCTGATTTTTGTAATAATCTTTTAGATAGAGGATATGAAAAAGATATAGTAAAGAGGACAGGTTTAATTATAGATCCTTATTTTTCTGCAACTAAAATTAAATGGATTTTAGAAAATGTTGAAAATGCTAAAGAAAAATCCAATAGTGGTGAGCTCGCATTTGGAACGATAGATACATTTTTATTGTGGCATTTAACTGGGGGGAAAGTGCATGCAACTGATGCATCTAATGCTTCAAGAACGATGTTATTTAATTTGGCTAAACAAGATTGGGATAGGGATATATTAAAAGAATTAAAAATACCTGAACAGATTTTACCTGAAGTTAGAGACAGTATAGGCGATTATGGAAGAACTGATAAAAAAATTTTTGGGGCTGAGATACCGATTACTGCGATATTAGGTGATCAACAGGCAGCGGCTGTTGGACAAGCATGTTTTACACCAGGAGTTTTAAAGTGTACCTATGGAACAGGCTGTTTTGCTATTATGAACATAGGTGAAGATCCAGTCTATTCAAATAACAGATTATTAACAACAGTAGCCTATAGAATAAAAAACAAACCTACCTATGCTTTAGAGGGCTCTGTTTTTGTGGCAGGTGCTGCAGTTCAATGGCTTAGGGATAATTTAAAAATTATATCGCAAGCCTCTGATACTGAAGGATTGGCAAGGAAACTAAAAGATAATGGTGGTGTTTATATAGTGCCTGCTTTTACAGGTTTAGGTGCTCCTCATTGGGATTCAAAAGCAAAAGGAGTTATAGTTGGTTTAACACGAGACTCTGGAGTAGAACATTTAGCTAGAGCAGTTCTAGAGGCAGCATGTTATCAAACCTGTGACCTTTATGACGCAATGAATAAGGATTGCGGTATTCCACTCCTTGAATTAAGGGTTGATGGGGGAATGACAGATAATAAGTGGATGCTACAATTTTTGGCAGATGTATCTAATTTAAGAGTTACAAAGCCCAAGATAACTCAGATAACAGCATTTGGCGTTGCTGCTTTTGCAGGACTAGGTATTGGTTTATATAAAGATATTAATGATATAAGAAATCTGTGGCAAATTGAATCTCAGTATAAACCAACTATGGATGAAAAAATAAGATTAGGATATATAGATCAATGGAGAAAGGCAGTTAAAGTAGCAAAGGGGTTTAAATAATGTATACAAGGGCAAAGAACTTATCAAAATTAAAGGGGAAGATATTTGATATTTTAATTATAGGTGGGGGTGCAACTGGAGCAGGGATTGCTTTAGATGCTGCTTCACGAGGACTGAAGGTTGCTTTAGTGGATAAGAGCGATTTTTCATCAGGAACTAGCAGCAGGAGTACAAAGTTAGTTCATGGTGGCGTAAGGTATCTTGAAGAGGCCGTACTTCATTTTGATAAGGTCCAATTTAACCTAGTTAAGGATGCTTTGAAAGAACGCTACACAATTTTACATAATGCAAAACATCTTTCAAAGAGACTAACCCTTGTGACACCTTTATACAAATATTATGAAGCTCCTTACATATTTTCAGGCCTATTATTATACGATTTATTATCGGGAAGAAAAAGCCTAGGGAGAAGTAGTTTGATTAGTGGGCATAGTGTCGAAAAGTTATGTAATGTTGTAAAGAAAAATGGTCTAAAAGCTGGAGTTAAGTATTATGATGGTCAATTTTTTGATGCTAGATTAAACATTGCTATTGTAAAGACAGCAGTTAAATTTGGTGCGGTAGCTTGTAATTATTTGAAAGTTTGCGAATTAACCAAGGAAAATGGCTTTGTAAATGGAGCTACTGTTGAAGATCAAGTATCTAAAGAAAAATTTAATATAAATGCTAAGGCTGTTGTAAATGCAACAGGTCCATTTACTGATTTAATAAGGAAGATGGATAATAAAAATTCTGAAGACATGATTACGGTAAGTTCTGGTATCCATATAGTGCTGGATAAAAAATATACAGCAAACAAATGTGGGCTTATGATACCAAAAACAGAAGATGGAAGAGTGCTTTTTGTATTGCCATGGAACAATTATACCCTTGTTGGAACAACTGATGAAGAGGCAACAGTAGAAGATAACCCTGCCGTTAAGGAGAAGGATATAAAATATTTATTAAAGCATGTTAATAAATATTTTGAAATGGAGATAAATGAAAGAGATATAAAATCAAAGTGGTCAGGTTTAAGGCCATTGGTTAAAGATCCCAATAAATCAGATACAGCAAAGCTTGCAAGAGATCATGTAATAGAAATTTCAGAGTCAAATCTATTTACAATAGCTGGGGGTAAATGGACGACCTATAGGAAAATGGCTGAAGACATGGTAGATAAGCTTGTGAGCCACTTTCAATTTGAAACATCTACTGGATGTTACACCGATAAAATATTTATAGATGGCACTTCTAGTAATAAATTGGAAGAAGAGGATTTGATAAAAGAATATGGTCTAGATAAAAAAACAATCTCAAGATTCTATCATTTTTACGGTGAAAATTCTAGGAAAATACTTAATAGAATTAAGAGTGGTAATAGTAAATTATTAGATGAAAACTATCCATATTATGAAGAGGAAATAAAATATTTGATAAAAGAGGAATTTGCTATAAAACCCTCAGATGTACTGATTAGAAGACTTATGATAGCTCTAGTAGATATTGAAGAGGCAAAAAATCTTAGTGATAAAATTATTGCTATTATGAAAAAAGAATTTTCATGGGATGAAAATAGAGTCAGAGAAGAAGAGAGAGAAATTGAAGAAAGATTGAATATTTCTCTCTAAGCGACACTGAATGAACATAATCTATAAAATAGTTTTTATTGTTACAATGCTATTGGCTCTCTTGTTCGGATTTTTACATAATTTCATAACAGGCTATAATTTTGGTCGTTTACATATATTTTTATTTAATCTATGTACTGGTGGGTCTCTTATACTTTATCATATTAATAATTATAGAAAATATGATTTTTTCATCTTTTTATTTTTTATTACTAGTTTTGTTTATGCAATATTATCTTTTTCTCACTATTACAGTGGAGCCGTTGTTACAGCTTTAGTGCTATTTTTAATAGTAGAGTGTGTAAGGAGAAATAATTTTGGAAATATAATGAGTTTCTTTGATAGGAAAATTTATATTTCAAACAAATTTCGTCATGCTTCACTTCTATGTTTGTCAATTGGTCTTATAATATCAATATGTGCAATAATAAATGAATATACTAATCTTTATTATGTTAAGAGATTGTCATTAGACAGTTTTTTTTTAGGTTTTTCCTTCCCCATTTCACTAATTACTTTCTCAGTTATATTTGATTTAATAAAAGGAAAAATAGAGAATAAAAAGGTAGTAGGAGAAATCTGTTTTTGGGTTATTAATTTAGGTGTAATTGTATTTTTTATTTTTATTATAACTGAACAGATTTTTTTAGAGCTAATCATATCTATTATTTTGGGCTTTTGTGTTCTTTATGTTTTTTATATTTTTATTAAGAATTGCGGTCATATTCAGCAGAAATATTTTCTAATATCTGGTATGGTATTTTTACTGATGACGGCTATTACTGGCATATTCTATATAGTTGTATATATTGAAAGCCCCTATAATAAAAATTTACTCAATCAGATAATTGAATACCATAGGCTGGTTTCTCTTTATGGATGGAATCTCAGTGGGCTTGCAGTTATTGTAAGATTTGATGATTTTCCTATAAAACTAAATTCTATATATGCAATTATCATGCACTGGTTGACAGTTGCTATTTTAGCACCTATTGCAATGAATTCACGTCTTTTTACAGTAATTACTCTATGTTCCTATATTATATATTTAAAGATGCTTTTTTTTAGTAAATCTACTTTGAAGGAATTGGGATAGAAAGTTTGAATTTAGTATTTATCACAGGAAAGAAAGGCAACTGCTATTGCAGCAGCCCCTTCGTTGCGGCCTATAAAACCCATTTTTTCATTACTTTTGCCTTTTATTGAAATGTTTAT
>DHGE01000041.1:0-15093 GCA_002402635.1 Deferribacterales bacterium UBA4806 | reverse complement strand
ATTGAATGGACTATTACATCTCCATCAGAGTGGCCCTTTAATCCAAGTGGGTAGTCAATCTTAATACCACCCAACATAAGGGGTATGCCTTTAATAAAAGGATGCGAATCATATCCTAATCCAATTTTATACATACGCTACTATAAATTATAATGTTGAAAATTAAAGTTTTTTCAATATACTATTTTTTTCGGAGGTAGCTATGATTTTAAGAGTAAATAACATAGATGTATTAAAACAGGAGAAACCAAGAGAAGGCAGAGGTTTTATGGAATTATTTCCTTACAAGGAAGTTGAAGGTATTAAAGGAGAGATAAAAATGTTTTCAGTTATTAATCTATATAAAGACTCAAAGGTAGGTTTTCATAAGCATGAACATGACAATGAAATATATTTAATGTTAGATGGAAGAGCAGTAATCAATGACAATGGGGATGAAGACATCCTTAATCCTGGTGATATGATGGTAACGCTAAAAGGAGAATCTCACAGCATAGAAAATAAATCGGATACAAATATTGCTTTTTTAGCAGTAATAATAGAATAAGGAGTGATTGTATAATGGAGACAACATTAGCAATAATTAAACCGGATGCATTTTTAAAGGGTAATGTAGGTGCAATAATAGGGATGATTGAAGGTAATGGATTTAAAATTAATGCATTAAAGTTATTAAAATTATGTAAACATGAAGCAGAAGGCTTTTACTATGTACATAAAGAAAAGCCATTTTTTAAAGACTTAATAAATTTTATGACTTCAGGTCCAATCATAGTGATGGTTTTAAAAAAGAATAAGGCAATAGAAGAATGGAGAAAATTAATGGGGGCAACTGATCCTAAAAATGCAGAAAAAGGAACAATTAGAAATTTATATGGAACAAATATTGAAAAAAATGCTGTACATGGATCAGATTCAAAGGAAAATGCATTATATGAAATTAGCTATTTTTTCCCAAAGATTGCATTAATATGAATTATATTAGTACTCGCAATAAAAATAATATCTACTCATTCGAAGAAGCCCTTTATGAAGGGTTGTCTTCAGATGGAGGATTACTGCTTCCTGAAAATATACCACATTTGACTTATAGTGATTTGGAGAAAATGAATGGAAGCCATTATATTGACATTGCGGGGAAAATTATAGGATTATATTGGGAAGAATTAGAATATCAAATTCTTAAAAAATTGTTACATAAAAGCTATGCTACATTTACAGATAAAAGAATAGTCCCAGTTGAAAAGTTAGAGCATTTTTACATTGCAGAATTGTTTCATGGCCCAACATTAGCATTTAAGGATCTTGCAATGCAGTTTTTAGGAACTACTTTTGAATATATGAACATTAAAACTGGTAAGTATATAAACATCCTTGGAGCAACCAGTGGAGATACTGGGAGTGCAGCTATTTATAGTGTTAAGGGTAAATCACGTATTAAAGTATTTATACTATACCCATATAACAGTGTTAGTGAGATTCAAGAATTACAAATGGTCACACACAATGATCAAAATATTGACGCTTTAGCCATAAAGGGGAGTTTTGACGACTGTCAGTATATTGTAAAATCAATATTCATGGATGATAATTTTAAAAAGAATTATAATGTTGTTGCTGTAAATTCAATTAATTGGTTAAGGATTTTAGCGCAAATAGTTTATTATTTTTCTATTTATCTCACCATAGTGAAAAAAGATGAGATAGGTAAAAAACTGAATTTTGTTGTTCCCACAGGCAATTTTGGCAATGTTTTTGCAGGATATCTTGCAAAAAAAATGGGACTTCCAATAGATAAGCTTATTGTTGCAACGAATGAAAATGATATATTAAAAATCTTTATAACAAAGGGTATATATAAAGTAAAAAATGTAAAAAAGACTTATAGCCCATCAATGGATATTACAGTCGCGAGTAATTTTGAAAGATATCTTTATTACCTATTAGATGAAAGAGACAATGAAGTAGCAAAATATATGGCTGAATTGAGGGATTGTTCTAAAATTATTATTTCTAATGAATTATTGGACAAAGTGCATGAGGATTTTCTCTCTGAGAGCACAACAAATTCTGAAATCATTGATACTATCTCAAGAACATTTAAAAAAGATCATTATATAGTGGATCCTCATACCGCTTGTGGTATAAATGCATACTATAAGCTTTCTAGTTTTTGTAAAACTGATACGGTATGCCTAGCTACTGCTCATTACGCTAAATTTCCTGAAATAGTTGAAAAATCAATTGAACAAAAGATTAAATATCCCTCAGTAATTGAGGAACTCTTTAATAAGAAGAAAAATGTTACAATTCTCAATAACGATATAGAGAGCGTTAAAGATTATATAATAGGGAAAGCACTAAATTAACGGATGGATTTAGAAGATTTTTCATTTTCTTTACCGAACAATCTTATTGCAAAATGGCCTCTTACAGATAGAACTCAATCAAAATTGCTAATTCTTGATAGGGATAAAGGAAGCTTGAAAGAAGGTATTTTTAAGAATCTTTGTAATTTTTTAGACAAAGAATATTTTCTTGTTATGAACAATACAAAGGTTAATAAGGCAAGACTGTTTGGTAAAAAGAGAACAGGTGGAAAGATTGAAATATTACTAGTTCAAAGAATTAACGATTATGAATATACTGCCCTAATAAAAGGTAAGGTTAAAGATAAAGAAGAAGTATATATAAATGAAAGTATAAGAGTATGTATTATGCATAATACACGTGGGAATTTGCATAGAGTTGTATTTAATGAATTGACTGGTGAAAGTGTTATGGAGAAGTTTGGAACTATTCCTATCCCTCCATATTTGAAAAGAAGTGCTGAAAGTATAGATTATGACTATTATCAAACTGTTTATGCAAAAATTCCTGGATCAATTGCTGCTCCCACAGCAGGATTACACTTTGATAGAAATCTAATGAGGGACCTTAAAAACCAGGGTATAGAAACACTAGAAGTAACATTAAATGTTTCCTATGCAACTTTTAATCCAGTTGAAGAAAGGGATATAAACAAACACATTATGCACAGCGAGACCTATTTTATTGATAAAACAACTAAAGAGAAAATAAATTCATTAAAAAATGAGGGGAAAAAATTGTTAGCTGTAGGAACAACTGTTGTAAGAGCTCTAGAAGATGCAGCAGATGATTTTGGGCTTATATCTAAAGATGGACTAGTTGAGACTTCGTTATATATAAAACCAGGCTATAGGTTTAAAATTGTAGATTCTTTAATAACAAATTTTCACCTACCAAGATCTTCTCTTTTCATTTTGGTATCAGCCTTTTGTGGATTAGATTTTTTAAAGAGTGCCTATAAGCATGGGGTCGAAAATAATTATAGATTTTATAGCTATGGTGATGGGATGTTAATAAAATGATGTCTTCAACTTTTAAACTACAAAATATTGACAACAGAGCAAGGAATGGTTTTCTTAAACTAAATCATGGTATAATTGAAACTCCAGTGTTCATGCCTGTTGGTACATATGGAAGTGTTAAAACATTGACACCCCATGAGCTAAAGGAGTTAGGTGCAGAAATAATATTATGTAATACCTATCATTTGTTTTTAAGGCCAGGAAATATAATAGTAAAAGAATTAGGAGGTATAAACAGATTTATATCGTGGGATAACCCTATATTAACAGATAGTGGGGGTTTCCAGATATATAGTCTTGCTGAACTGAGAAATATTACCGAGGAAGGGGTTGTATTTAAATCCCACCTCAATGGTGAGACTGTTTCATTAACACCAGAAAAAGCCATTGCAATACAGGAAGATTTAGGTTCCGATATTATGATGGCCTTTGATGAATGTCCATCTTCACAGTTAGATAGAAAATATATTGAGGAGTCCACTCTCCTTACTGCAAAATGGGCCATGCGATCAATGAAAGCAAGAGTGGATAAAAGTAAAAAGCTTTTTGGTATAGTCCAGGGGGGAATATTCAAGGATTTGAGAAAAACATCAATTGAGCATACAGTCAGTTTAGATTTTGATGGCTATGCTATTGGAGGATTAAGTGTTGGTGAAGATAAAAATGTAATGTATGAAATTTCAGATTATACCTGTAGCCTTCTCCCTGAAGATAAACCAAGATATTTAATGGGTGTTGGAACTCCTGAAGACATACTGATAGGGATATCCTACGGCATAGATATGTTTGACTGTGTAATGCCCACAAGGAATGCACGTAATGGATTATTATTTACTGCTAACGGAAGAATACATATAAAAAATAAACGTTACGAAAGAGATGATAATCCCATTGATAAAGCATGTAGCTGTTATACATGCAGGAATTTTTCAAAAGCATATTTAAGACATCTATACAAAGCTAGAGAAATGCTTGTTTATAGGCTAAATACAATTCATAATCTAAATTTTTATATTTCTCTTGTAAAAAAAGCTAGAGATGCTATAAAGAACAGAAATTATAAAAAATTTTTAAAGGAAACTTTAGAAGAAATATCAAAGGGGGATAATAATGTTTGAATCAATAGCTTATGCTCAGAATGCCGCTCCTAAGGGTAGCTCATGGGGAGCCTTTTTACCATTAATCATAATATTTGTAATTTTCTATTTTTTGCTGATTATGCCACAACAGAAACGCAATAAGAAACACAGACAGTTGATTGATTCCCTCAAAGCAGGCGATGAGGTCATTACTTCCGGTGGTATATATGGCAAGATAGACAATGTGGTTGATCAGAATACTTTTCTAATAGAAATTTCTAAAGGTGTTAAAATAAAGGTCAATCGCAATGCAATTGCCACAGTCGTAAAACCTCAAGAAGTGAGCCAACCTAAATGAAGCTTTCCTATCGCTGGGGTATTATTGCAATTGTTTGTATTTTTGCTGTATTTTATTTGTTACCGAAAAAAAATAATATTAAACTTGGATTAGATTTAAAGGGTGGAATGCATGTAGTTTTAGGTGTTGAAGTTGATAAGGCAGTGGATGCTAGATTGTCAAATCTTGTCAACCAATTGAGAAAAGACTTAAACAGTGAGAAAATTAAATTAACCTACATTAAGAAAAATAAGGATAGAATTGTAGTTGCTCTTGGTGGAAATGAATATAATAAAGCTGTAAATTTTATCAAAAAGAATTATCCCTTTTTAGAAGAAACCACGACATCTAAAGACAATATCTTAGAATTTAAGCTTTCTGAAAAGGAAATAACGAACATCAAAACTTATGCAATTGAACAAGCTTTGCAGATTGTTAGAAACAGGATAGATGCCTTTGGCGTCAGTGAACCCAGTATACAAAAACAGGGAAGTGATCAAATATTAGTACAGCTACCAGGGATTACTGATCCAGAAAGAGCAATTGATTTAATAGGTAAAACTGCTCAATTAGAATTCTATCTTGTTGATGAAGATGTAAGTATGAATGATGCAGTTACAGGAAACGTCCCTTTTGATGATGTTGTACTCTACCAAAAAGTTGTGGATAAAACTTCAGGGCAGGTAGTTAATACCATTCCATATGTTTTAAAGGCTGAACCAGTTTTAACTGGCGAATATCTGTCTGATGCAGAAGTTAGGATTTCTCCTCAATTTAATGAACCCTATGTTATGATACGCTTTGATTCTGCGGGGGCGAAACTTTTTGAAGAAATAACTTCAAATAATGTTGGCAAAAGATTAGCAATTGTTTTAGATAATAATGTTTATTCTGCTCCGGTTATTAGAGAGGCTATTGCAGGAGGAGAGGCTCAAATCACTGGTAGCTTTACAATGGATGAGGCAAGGGATTTAGCTATTGTTTTGAGAGCAGGTAGTCTTCCTGCACCAGTTAAGATACTGGAGAATAGAACTGTTGGGCCTTCACTGGGTAAGGATTCTATAAAAAGTGGTATTAATGCATCAATTGTTGGCTTCCTGTTAGTAATATTATTTATGGTTGTATATTATAGGCTAGCTGGAATTTTTGCAGACATTGCACTTCTACTAAATTTTATTTTAATTCTTTCAGTAATGAGTATGTTTAAGGCTACCCTAACTCTGCCTGGGATTGCAGGCTTAATACTAACAGTTGGAATGGCTGTTGATGCGAATGTTCTCATCGACGAGAGAATTAGAGAGGAAATTCTGCTGGGTAGAACTGTAGTTAATGCTATTGAAGCTGGCTATGATAGAGCTATGTCAGCAATATTAGACTCAAATATAACTACCCTCATTGCAGCAATAGTTCTTTTTCAATTTGGAACAGGACCTGTTAAAGGTTTTGCAGTGACCCTTTCTATAGGACTATTAGCTTCTCTATTTACAGCTATATTTGTAACAAAAACTTTGTTTCAGTCTTTTTACTACAGTGGGAAAAGGAAAAGTATCAGTATTTAGATGGAGTTATTATGTTTAAAATAGTTAAAGACAATGTTAACATTGATTTTATTGGCCATAAAAAATTCTTTTATTTCACAAGTGGTCTGTTATGTCTCATTAGCTTATTATTGGTTATTTTTAAAGGCTTTAATTACGGAATAGATTTTGCTGGTGGAACGGTTGTTCAGGTAAAAATGGAAAAAGCTGTTGACTTGAACGAAATGAGAGATCTTTTTGCTAAAATGAATTTGGGAGAGGTGATTATACAGAATTTTGGTTCAGAAAAAGAAGTGTTAATAAGGCTTGTGAGATTGGATGAAAACTTAAAAATTATTTCTGATAAAATAAGTGATGCTCTGTATAAAAAATATGGTAAGGAAAATGTAACCATTGAAAGGATAGAGCAGGTTGGCCCTCAAATTGGTAGTGAATTGAAAAAAAAGGCCTTTTATGCAATTATATATTCATTATTAGGAATCCTTATATATCTAGCATTGCGTTTTGAGTTAATTTATTCTGTTTCATCAATTCTTGCATTATTTCATGATGTTCTTATAACATGTGGAGCTTTGGTCCTCACAGGTAGAGAAATGAATATAACTGTTTTAGCGGCTTTACTCACAATTGTGGGCTTTTCTGTTAATGATACAATTGTTATTTTTGACAGGATAAGGGAGACATTGAAAAACACAACAGGCAAAAGAAAATTATCTGAAATTATAAATAAAAGCATAAATGCGACACTCTCCAGGACCATATTAACTTCTGGAACAGTACTGTTGACTCTCATTGCTCTATTTGTACTGGGGGGGCCTGTTATAAATGATTTTGTTTTTGCCCTTCTTGTTGGCACAGTTGTAGGAACTTATTCAACAGTGGGTATTGCATGTGCATTTGTATATTCCTATAAAACAGCAAAAGGTTCTGCTTAGGATAGAAGTATTGAATAATGGTATTAGCCATTAATGCTGAAGATTTCTTAGCAGTATATGTTTTTATTTCTGAAGAGAACAACCTTATAGAAAGAGTAGAATTAGCAGAAAAAAAAATAAATCCTACTGATTCATGTTTTTTAAATAAGCATTATAAACAGATATACCAATATTTTATTGAATATTTTCATAATAGTGATAAAAAAATAGATATTTATAAATATATTGATTTAAATGGATACTCTGAGTTTAGTAAAGGTGTATATGCTGAAACTATAAAGATCCCATATGGTAGGACAATAACGTATTCTGATCTTGCTCGCAATGTTTCAACACACAATGCAGCAAGGGCTGTGGGGCAATGTTTAGCAAAAAATAAATATCCACTTATAATTCCGTGCCATAGGGTTGTTGGCAAAAAAAGCCTTGGTGGTTTTAGATATGGACTTGAAATGAAGGGAAAAATTATTAATAGAGAGAAGTTAAACTAGATCTCATGAATATAGCCAAATTTGGAAATATCTGTAGTTTTCTCATCTTCCTTAAGAAAAACACCAGACCCCTCTTCAATGTATCCAATCATATATATCTCCCTTCCTGTAAGTTTTTTTAACTCATTAATAAAACTTTTATAATCCTTTCTATTAATAGTAAATAGTAATGCATATTCTTCACCTGAAGTTATAGCATATTTTATTTTATTAACTTTAAATTTTGTTAAGTGATCTACAGGTAATCTCTTTGCTTCAATAATAATTTTAACCTTACTTTCTTCTGACAAATGATTTGCATCAACTCCCAAACCATCACTAATGTCAATACATGATGTAACAGCCTTTGATTTACCCAATAATTTGCCTAATTCTTTTTCTGCAGGTAGTTTATAATGATAGAACAATTCGACATGTTCGTGCTTGTTATATAATTCATTTTCAAGAGAAATTAAGGATAATCCAGTGGGCCTTGATAAAAAAAGGAGATCCCCTGGTTTTGCATTTGATCTTGTAAGAAGAAATGGATTTTTTTTACCAATAAGTGTTAATGATAAAAAAATATCCTTAGGGCTTCCTGTTGTGTCTCCACCAATTAAATAAATTCCATAATACTCTAATGCCTCTCTAATTGCGGCGATTAATTCTTTATGGGGTAGTTTATTTTTGAGGATAGAGATTGTTAGAAGTGCATATAGTGGAGAGCCACCCATAGCTGCAATGTCGCTAACATTGGAAGTAAAAAGCTTGAATATTATGTTTTTAATACCAGCCTGCATAGTAAAATGAATATGCTCTACTAAGACATCTGTAGTAATAAGGTAATTGCTAAAACATGCAGCATCATCACCAATGGCTAAACTAATTCTTGGTTGTTTGCATGATTCTCTTAATAGTTTTATGAAAGAGAGTTCATTTTCCATTAATAATATTTAACATATCTTTGACCACTTTTCCAGGATCATATGCTGAACATATTGCTGAAGATATTGCGTAACCTGAAAGTGGAGAATTGCTTATTTTATGTAAATTAGATTTATTAATTCCACCAATGCCAACTGATGGTATTTTCGATGCATATCGAGCTAAATTGTCCAATTCTTCTAAACCTAGCACTTTTTCAACATCTTCTTTTGTCTTTGTTGGGAATACTGAACCCAAACCAATGTAATCGACATTATTTTTCCTACTAAAATCAATATCCACAACACTGTGGCAAGAATAACCAATAATAATATTATCAAAATGTTTTTTTGATGGAATTAAGGGCAGATCTGTCTGTCCTAAATGGCAACCATGAGCATGTAATAAAATAGCTAGATCAATTCTATCATTAACAATAAAAAGTATATCTCTTTTTTGGATATGTTTCTTTATTACCAAACCAATATCATAACGCTCCTTGGCATTCTTGTTTTTACATCTTAGCTGTATAGATTTAAGTCCGGCGTTGAAAACGGATGTTAAAAAATCATTGATTGATATTTTTAAGTAATCGATTTCAAATATTAAATACAATTTTAGATAATGATTTAATTTTTGCTTAATTTTATTGCACATAATTTCCCACACATGCTGCATGTTGATAAAGGGTTCTCTTTAAATTTTTCAGCTGCTCTTTTTTTATCTATTGCTAATTCAAACATTTTATTCCATTCTAAGTTAGCTCTATACTTGCTCATTAACATATCCTTATCAATTGCCTTAATATTTCCTTTAGCTAAATCCCCTATGTGGGCAGCTATTTTTGATGCAACAACACCTTCATAAACATCATTGACATCAGGTAAACCTATATGTTCAGCAGGTGTTACATAACATAAAAAATCAGCTCCATTAGCAGCTGCAATAGAAGCACCAACAGCAGCTGCTATATGATCAAAGCCCAAAGCAATGTCAGTGGGAAGAGGACCTAGTACATAGAAAGGCTTTCCGTTGCATAGTTTTTTTTCAAGCTTTACTTGTTCAACTATCTCATTAATCGGTACATGTCCTGGGCCCTCTATCATAACCTGTACATTTTTATCGTGTGCTTTTTTTGCAAGGAGAGATAAATTGAGCAATTCATTATATTGGAGGTAATCTCCTGCATCAAATATAGAGCCTGGTCTTAAGGCATCACCCAATGAAAGTGTTACATCGTATTTATAGGCTATGTTAAGCAGCTCATCGAAGTGTTCAAAAAGGGGGTTTTCCTTTTTGTTTTTTAACATCCAACGGATAAGAATGGAGCCACCTCTGCTAACAACTCCACATAATCTGTTTGCAGGATCATAATTTTTTATTGCATCTAAAGTTATTCCGCAATGAACAGTAATGTAATCAATGCCTTTAGAGCATTCATTTTCTATTGTTTTAAAAAGTTTATCTATATCAAAAGCAGTCGCATCTAGATTATTATTTATTAAATCTGTTGCCAGGCTATATATAGGGACAGCACCTACCATGATATTTGATTTCTCTAATATTTTCTCTCTTATATGTAGCAAATTGCCACCTGTTGATAAATCCATAACACTGTCAGCTCCGGCCTCTATTGCAACCTTTAATTTTTCAAGCTCTTTATTGACATTTGTACACTCAGAACTTGTTCCTATATTTGCATTAACCTTAGTGAGAAGGTTTTTTCCTATAGCTCTTATGTTATTAAAGCAATGATTAATATTTTTTGGTATAACCGTATAGCCCAAAGAAATATCTTTCATTAGATCTTCTGGAGATACATCCTCATATGCTGCAGCTTTTATTATTTCCTCTGTAAGTATCCCTTTTTTTGCTTTTTCTAATAAAGTCATCACTCTATATGGAAATCTGTGAAAGCTTCCATGTCCTCCTCTGTTATTTTTATATTTGTTACTTTAGATAACGAGGGTCCATTGTTAGCTAATTCAATAAGTTTCTTTACTTGCTTTTCTGGACCCTGCAATACTATCTGAACCGTGCCATCGCTCATATTCTTTACATAACCTTTTAACAAGAGACTTCGGGCTTGTTTATAGATAAAAGCTCTAAAGCCCACACCTTGTACCTGACCATATACTATTACTCTATAAGTTTTCATAATATAATCTTATGTACTTCTATAATATGTATTAGGTAGTTTATTATGTTTTTTCAACATGTTCTTTGATCTCTCCAAAAGAAATATTAAATTATAAACCCTTTCAGCTTCATTTTTCAAAAAATCTAAATCCTTTGTGTTATCAATAATAAAGTTAGCATACACAATTTTTTTATCTGATGGTAATTGTGCTTTTAGCATTGCCATGGCCATTTTTTTTGAAATATTATCCCTTTTAATTAATCGATCAATACATTTTGTCATATTAGCATAAACAACTATAAGTGAATCGAATCTTTTATATGATTCTGTTTCAATTAACAATGCAGCATGAACTATTATAATAGGATTTTTGTATTTTTTTTCAATATGACTGACTATTATTTCTTCTTCTTTTCTGATTAAAGGGTGTAGAATAGATTCTAGGAGTTTTCTTTTTTCTTTATCATCAAATATTATACTTCTCAATTTTTTTCTATCAATGTCATCTCCATTTAAAACTATCTTGCCAAAAGCCTTTATAATTTCATTATAGGCACTTCCCCCTCTATTAATTAGGTTTCGTGAAACCTTATCTAAATCAATAGTATGGGCACCACAATTTTCTAAAAACTTGGCTGCTATGCTTTTCCCAGAAGCAACAGTGCCGGTTAAACCTACATACATTTATTTATATACCTTTGATAATATAAAAAGCTTGTTTTCTAAAGTAAGTGAGGAAATAAGATAACAGATTTCATCAGTCTTAAAATCTCTACAAACTTCAGGTCTAGCTTCATAACTCTTGCATTTTCCAGTGGGAATATCTAAAAAGGTACAGGGCTCATTTGCTTTCTTATTAAGTGTTGAAATATCAAAAAATATGCAGCATGTTCCACATCTGAGACATTTCATAATATTCTCCACAATTTATTAATCGACATAATTCTTTAATGTTCCAATTTTATCGATAAAGACTTCTACAACATCCCCTTTTTTTAAAACGCCAACCCCTTTTGGAGTTCCTGTTGCTATAACATCACCAGGATATAATGTCATAATTGATGAAATAAAGCTCATAAGTAGTGGTATCCCAAATATCATATCTCTAGTATTGCCATCTTGTTTTAATTTACCGTTAACTAATGTTTTTATATTAAAGTCTTCTTCTGAGGTTATATTATCTTCAATACAGGGGCCAATTGGAGCAAATGTATCAAAGGATTTGGCTGTTGTGAAATTTTTTTCATCTAATTGAATATCTCGTGCTGTAATGTCATTGAAACAAGTATAGCCAAAGATATAATGAACAGCATCAATAGGTTTAATGCGTGAACACTTCTTGCCGACGACAATGGCTAATTCACCTTCATATTCAACCCTGTTAGAAATATCTGGTAGTTTTATTATATTCTCATTAGCAATAACTGCCGATGGTGGTTTTAGAAATATTAAAGGCCTTTTAGGTATTGGATTATTGAGTTCCATGGCATGCTCTCTATAATTTCTTCCTACGCATATGATTTTGCTAGGTTTGACTGGAGGCAAAAATTGGATTTCTGAAAGATCATAATATTCATCTAATGCTGTATAGTCAGTAAAGAAATTACCAGCTATTCTTCTAATTCTATTTTTCTCTAGAATTCCCTTTTTTTCAACTTTGTCAATTTTAAATCTAACAAATTTCATAAATTTTCCTCCATAATTTGTTTATTTTTTGCAATGAATCTTCTTTTGTATTCGCTTTGCCAATAACTAAATAATATTGGGCTCTCTTTAATAGCTTACCAAATAAAACACCCTCAGGAATGCCAAGATTTTTTAAATCCTTACCGGAGATTTCATTTAATTTACTAGTATCGTACATGTTATAAATATACTGTAGTTTGTAGTATATTTTTTTACAATCTTTAAAAGAATTAAACTCACTTTTTCCAAGTATTTTAAGGATTAGCAAAACATTAGAAATTAAAGATAAATTTTCAAAAATAATGTGATTTAAACGGTTTGTATTTATGTTGGTATGTAAGAGAGTCTTTAATAGGTTTAGTATTTTAGAGATAAAAATAAAATGTTTTTTTACAATGATTATTTTTTTTATATTATTTAAAATGATAGTTTCGTCATTTTTTTTATGAATGTATGAGTAAATTGAAAAAAATATTATAATATAGATGAAATTGTTGTCAGGATCTATTCCTCCTTTTGCAATATCAAAGAACTTATTTATACAAATTTTTGTAAATTCCGTTGATATATTCTCATTATGGATATTAAAAATTATGTTGAACAATTGAGATTCAATAAAGGAAATGTAGATATTTTTAAAATATTTACCTGTAAATGTTTTGTATAGCTCCTCATAAATCCTTTCAATTGCTACATTGGAGATGAGTTTTCTATGTTGAAATATTTTATTTAAAGTTATCTCATTGATAAAAAAACCCAATTCACTTGCAAATCTATAAGCTCTTAGGATTCTTAAAGGGTCATCAACAAAAGCATTATTATATTGAATATTTATACATTTATTTTGTAAATCTTCACTAAAATTTATTAGTTGACCATTTAATGTGATGGCCATACTGTTAATCGTAAAATCCCTTAACTTTAGATCTTCTAATAGAGTTTTACCTCTGGGTTTAGATATATCGATAATTGTGAGGTTCTTTATAATTCTCACATTGTCTTTAAAACTAATAGAATGTGCTTTCAGATGTTTTTTAAGATTTGTTGCAAAGACAGTATAGGGGATATTAAAAACTACTATATCAATATCATGAACGGGCTTCTTTAATAAAAGATCACGAACAGTTCCTCCAACAAAATATACTTTAGCATTAAGCAGTTCAGCTACATAAGTTATTTCATTGTTGTATGGAATTTCGTCAGTAAATAATATCATAATAAATAATCATTAATTTTTTTTATGTTGAAATGGTTCTTATAGATGTAATATTCACTAATTTCTTAATTAGCAATAGTTTATCAATAGACTCATAATATTGCAACAAATCAAAGATCTTAAACATGTTCATTGTCCTTAATTGTGGTATATTTATAATTAAAAATTTATTATATAATAATACAATTAAAAAAATATTAATATTAATATTAATTAAATTTAATAGGTGGTTATATGAAAGTAGCTATTGTTGGCGCTGGAAGTTCAGGGCTTTTTGCAGCTTATAAACTTATGGAAAACAGTAACATCTATATAGATATATATGAAAAAGGAAGTAATATAGAACAAAGAACAAGAGAAGATGTGCTTACAGGTTTTGGTGGGGCTGGTGCTTTTTCTGATGGAAAGCTAACATTGACAACAGAATTTGGTGGGTGGTTGAATGATTATGTTGATGAAAGCAAGTTAGAAGAGCTTATTAGCTATGTAGATTCTATATGGAGGGACTTAAGCGGTGTAGATAGACTTGATAGTAATTGGGATTATGAAAAAATAAAAGATCTACAATACTTATGCAGCCGTTATAAATTTAGATTGTATCCAGCTAAGATTAGGCACTTAGGAACGGACAATTGCCTTGCTGCTATTAAAAAACTATACAATATATTTATTGAAAATAAAAATATAAACCTTTTTTGCAATGAAGAGATAGTAGATTTAATAATTGAAGGCAAAACTGTTAAAGGGATAATAACAAAGAGTGGTAACAAAAAGTTCTATGATAAGGTAATTCTTGCTGTAGGTAGAAGTGGAAATCATTGGATACAATTTTTAATTGAGAAATATTGTTTTGCCTATGATATAAATCCAGTGGATATTGGTGTAAGGGTTGAAGTCCCTCAATCTGTTACTGATACTTTTACAAATTTACTATATGAGTTTAAAATTAAATACTATACTGTTGAATTTGAAGATGAGGTCAGAACCTTCTGTGTTAATCCTGGGGGATTTATAACAATTGAAAAAAATGAAGGTGGTATTATTACTGTAAATGGGCATTGTTTTAAAAACAAAAAGAGTAGAAATACAAATTTTGCTATTTTAGTTTCAACAAAATTTACAGAACCCTTTAAAGAACCAGTGAAATATGGCCAGTATATTGCAAACTTAGCCAATATGTTAGGTGGAGGCTCAGTTATATTGCAGCGTTTTGGAGATTTGACTAGAGGACGAAGATCTACTGCGAGCAGAATTTCGAAGAATTTTGTTGCACCTACACTTATGAATGCTCTACCTGGTGATTTGTCCTTTGTAATTCCATACAGATATTTAGCTGATTTAAAAGAAACTATTTATCAAATGGATAAAATAATGCC
>DHGE01000186.1:316-3479 GCA_002402635.1 Deferribacterales bacterium UBA4806 | reverse complement strand
ACATTAGACGAAATATAAGAAAGTTTCTCCAAAATTTCTCGTATCCTTTCTTTATTATTATTTAATATAACTAGATCACCTCTGCTATCATTAATTTCTTCATCTATCAAAGCAGCTAAACAACCCATAATAATGATTTTTTTTTCAGGAAAATTTCTCTTTATATTTTTAATAAACTTTAAGGACTTTTCACTTGCTTTTTCAGTAACAGCACATGAATTAATAAATACAATTTCAGCTAAATTAACATCATCTACAAAGCATAAACAATCTCTTAGGGTCCTCATTAAAGATTCCGATTCTGATTGATTAACTTTACATCCAAAATTTTTTATATATGCTTTTTTGTAAGTTTTCATATAATTAATCTCTATTCTACTCTTTCGAGACTTATTATCAAGACTATCAACAAAGTGTAATCTATTTTTCTAATATTTATTTATTTTTAACATGTTTTCTATGGATTTTATCCTTATATAACACTAATATTATAAAATATATAGATGAAAAATAATAAAAATACATTTAAGTTTATATCTTTTATTGTTGTTTTTGTGTGTTTAGTATTAACAATACTAACCTTTAAAGATTGGTTTTCAAAGCATATGTTTGGCATAGACAGTGATTTTTCTTTTAATGGTTCTGGGCAGAATAAAGTTAAAAGAAAAAGTTTGTATTATGCATATACAACAGAAAAACAGAAAGTTAATCATGACTTTGCTGTAAAATTTAAAAACATTTTAACTTCAAGTGCAAATAAGAATAAACATTTTCTTCTTGATCTAACATTTATGGTAGAAAATGAAGAACAAGCTGATTTATTTGAAAAATATAAAGAAAATATTACTGTAATTATTAAAGAAATCTTAAATAAATATACCTTCAATTACATTAAATCAGACAGTGGCAAACTATTTTTAAAGGATCAGATAATAAAAGGTGTTGAAGCAAAAATTGGCAGTGGAATAATTAAAGAATTGTATATAGAAACAATACTATATAATTAATGCATTTACCTTTACTGTCTATCAAAGAACACTACTGGCAAAATTGGTCAAAAATAAAGGACGAAATCTTAAACACAAATCCATGGAATGTATTGACCCAATTAACCTCATTAGTTGATAAGACAGTGGTAGATATTGCTAAATTTGGGCAAAATAATTTAGAAAAAATTACTATTATAGCTTTAGGTGGTTATGCAAGAAAACAATTCTTTCCTTATTCAGACATTGATCTTTTAATACTTTATAGAGATGAATTAAATCATGACGAAATTAATTTCATTAAACAATTGACAACTGCTTTATGGGACCTAAATATTAATATAGGAATTCAATTAAAAAATATAAATGAAATTATCAATTCTTCAAAGCAAGATGATATTTTCAAAACCTCATTATTGGATAATAGGTTCATAATCGGTAATGAAAATCTTTTTAATGATTTTACATATATTTTAAGAAAAAATATTTTTGGTAGAAACAAGATAGAATATCTATCATTTAAAGTGAGGAATGTTAGAGAAAGAACAAAAAAAATAAGTAATTCCATATATATTTTAGAACCTAATTTAAAAGACACACCAGGAGGTTTAAGAGATATAAATACGATCTACTGGATATGTAAATTACTTTACAACTCAAATAACTTATCTGTATATATCTTTAAAAATATTTTGAAGGAAAAAGATTTATTGGCATTAATGACAAGTATTGAATTTATATTTAAGATAAGAATACATCTCCACTATTATCATAAACGTAAATATGACATACTTAATATGGAATCACAAAAACACTTGGCAAAAATTTTTGGATATTTAGATACATCTATCAGTTTAGGTGTCGAAATATTTATGAAGGATTATTATAAAGCTGCAAATAATGTTCAAGAAAAAGTTAATAAAATAATAAACTTATCCTTAAGAAATTTATTTAAAACAAATGAAAGTAACTCATTTACTAATGTTTATTTAGGATTTGGTTTTTATAAATATAATCAATATATCACTTTTGAAGAAAATAATTTTTTTGTTAACAGACCAGAAAATTTAATTTTTATTTTCTATTTAGCAGCCTTAAGAAATTTAAGAATTTCTGATATAGCAAAGGATAAGATTAGAGAAAATTTATACTTAATAGATGAAAATTACATAAAAAAATATGCACATCTATTCTTAAAATGCATATCAAGTTTTCCATTTTCAGCAAAAATCGTTAAAAATATGGTGGAGGCAAAAATTTTACAGCAATTCATACCTGAATTCGAAGGAATATTCTGCAGACCACAATTTGATTATTACCATCATTACACTGTTGATGAACATACTATATTGGCTTTAAAAAATATAGACAATTTAGTAACAGTTAGCGATAATAAAAGTTTACCCTTCATTACAGCATACAAAGAAATACAAAGAAAGGATCTGCTGGCCCTTTCTATTTTATTACATGACATTGGCAAAGGTTACGGAAAAAATCATAGTCTTGTTGGATCTAAACTTTCTATAACAATATGCAACAGGTTAGGCATTGACAAAGAATCTGTAAATATAGTCAGCAAACTAGTAGAGCATCATCTACTCATGAACCATATAGCGCAACGAAGAGACACCAAAGATTTAGATGTATTAAAATATTTTACTCAAATTATCAACAATGTTGAAGAATTAAACATACTTTTACTCCTAACCTATGCCGATATTAATGCTGTTGGAGGATTTAATTATTCAAACTGGGTTAACTCTATGATCATTGAACTCTATAAAAATGCTAAAATAGCTATTAATAGCAAAAATATAATTTTTAATAAAGAATTTGTAGTAAAAAACAAGTTGAATGATGTTCTGAAATATTTTAATAACGATGCTTCTATTGAACATTTGCTTCAGATCATGGATAGTGATTATATATACTCAAATAATCTTGAAACAATAATTAGCCACTTAAAGATACTCAAAGAAGTAACTTCAGATAATTCTATTAAAATATCAATTAAAGTCAAAAAGGATATTAACTGTTTAGATGTGACTATCTGCACCTATGATTATTTAGGATTATTAAGGAATATAACAGCAGCTTTTTTATCATTTAATCTTAATATTCTAAAGGCTGAAGTAAACACACTAGAAAATGGTTTGACTGTTGATAATTTTCAAGTC
>DHGE01000186.1:0-146 GCA_002402635.1 Deferribacterales bacterium UBA4806 | reverse complement strand
AAATTCTGCAATCTTAATATTAATGTTCAAAAAGCTAAGATCTCAACTGATGTTGATAGAGTTGTTGACTCATTTTATGTTACAGACGAAAAGGGTGGTAAAATAATAAATGAAACACAGATAAAAAACATAAAAAAAGTATTAGA
>DHGE01000136.1:24019-31921 GCA_002402635.1 Deferribacterales bacterium UBA4806 | reverse complement strand
ATATCAGGATTACCTCCACCACCAGTTAATCTTATCTCAGGGCTCAAATAATCTCCTATAACAGTAGTATTCACATTGCCATACTCATCAATTTCTGCTCCCCCTAAAAATCCCAAATCAACTAGACCTCGTTGGGCTATACTAAAGGTTTCATAAAGTCCTGATGATAAGGAAGCACCTTTTTCACACCTTGCATCACCTACTGAAGTTGGGATGCTTTTTAATCTACTGTCAATTGCACCTGCCTCAAAAATCATTTTTAAATGAGGTGCATGAGTAAGCTTTGCCAACATAATTGCAACCATTGGAAGCCCTGTCCCAACAAAAACAACATCATTATCTTTTATTTCTCTTGCTGCAGCAACTGTCATTAATTCAGCTAAATTATATTTACTTTTAATCTCATTTTTGCTCATTTTTTTCCCCTTTTCAGATTTGTTGAAAAACCATTGATAGGATTTGCCCTTATAATAGAAAGCCTCTCTGATCCCAATTTATCTAAATAGCTATAATGATCTAAATCATAAACCCATTCTTTTAAAAAACTATCAAATTCTTCCTGAGTAGCACTTGCATTATAAAAACTTCTAATAAAATCACCATCTACATCATAAAAACCATACATTCCTGTTGGATGTGCATTATATGGTGCTTCAACAATATAATTCACTTCAAAAGTAGGAATTGCATTGTAGTAGGGTTCCTCTCTGAGATACTCTTCTGGCACAATATTTTCAGCAATAACTATACAAATATCGGCTGCTCTGGCAGCTTCAATATCTGTATATTTTTGGCCAAGAAGCCTCACTGTCCCTTCCTCACCAACATATTGAACAGACAATATTGCAATATCCACTTTAGCTGCTGGTACTAATATATATGTACCATCACCAAAAAATGGATCATCCATATATTGAAATTTTTTTAAAGGAATTTTTTTATGGCTACCCCTTAATTTTGCTTTATCAAGCATGTCATACTCTGGATTATGTATATCCGTTCCCATTGATGACTGACTTGGAACAAATGGCATCCCGGCAGCTGCAGCAGCAAATCTAAATGCCATTTCAGCATGGCTGTAATCTTCCACAATAATTTCACCATTTCTTATTTTTCTTGAGATATTTTTTCCATACTTGCCATACAACTCATGTCCGATCCAGCATGATTCCCAAATATCTACGCATCCGGCACCTATTAAAAATTCAGAATGCGTTCCACCGTTCACTTCCAATAGATGTAGATGCTTCTTGTGCTGCCTTATCATTTCATAAACAATAGCCATAGGCCTTCTCCAGATAGTAAATCCAGAGAATGAAACAATTGAACCATCTTTGACAATTTCAGCTGCCTCTTTAATTGTTATTTTTTCAGCCATTAGACATACTTCCTCTATATCATTTTTTTTAATATCTCTCTTGCAATAATTATTCTTTGTATCTCGCTTGTACCTTCATATATTGTAGTTACTCTTAAATCCCTGTAGAATCTTTCAAGGGGGAAATCCCTTGTATAGCCATTGCCCCCAAATATCTGTATAGCCTTGTAACTTGCCCTATTTGCTGCTTCTGTTGCATACATTTTAGCCATAGAGGCTTCCATAGCATAACTATATCCACTATCCTTTCTATAAGCAGCATTAAGTAGTAATAAACGTGAAGCTTCCAACTCTGTAAAGGAATCAGCAATCATCCATTGAATTGCCTGAAAATCTGCAATTTTGTGCTTAAACTGAACTCTTTCAACTGAATATCTGGCTGCCATCTCCATTGCTTCAAGCCCAATACCAAGTGCTAATGACCCTATACCAATTCTACCACCTGCAAGCTCACCTACTGCAACTCTATAACCATCACCTTCAACACCTAACAGATTTTCTCTTTTTACTTTGCATTCATTAAAAATTATCTCACATGTTGAAGACGCATTCTGCCCCATTTTCTCCACAGGATTCCCTATTTCCAAACCTTTTGCATCACTATCAACTATAAAACAACTAATGCCACTTTTTGGAGATTTATTTTCATCTGTTACTGCCCACACAATAAAAAAATCTGCATAAGGAGCTGAAGTTATCCACATTTTATTACCATTTATAATCCATTCATCACCAACTAAGCGGGCTTTCGTTTTCATACTTGCTGGATCAGATCCAGCATTAACTTCAGAAAGTGCAAAGCTTGCTGCAGGACATATACCATAATTTAAATGCTTTATATATTTATCTTTTTGTTTATCATTACCTACAGATTGAATAACTTCTCCCACCATATTATTAACAGATACTGTAACAGCTGTTGATGCACATACTCTGGCAATCTCAGTAACTACTAATGAAAAAGCAATGCTGCCAGCTTCAGCACCACCATACTGACTTTTTATATTCAATCCCATAAAACCCTGTTTTGATAAATTCTTTAGATTATCTAAAAATCTAGTCTTTTCTTCACCTTTATCAAATTTATCAGCATAAGGTTTTATCTCATTTTCAGCAAAATCTTTTGCAGTTTGTTGAATAATTTTTTGTTCTTCTGTTAAATCAAAATTCATATTTTAGAACCCCATTTTATAACTTTATAACATTAAATATTTAAATAATCAATATGTTTTATAAATTAAAATAAAAAATATGGCCCTCTAAAGTAAATAGAGGGCCATATTGTAGAGGAGTTAAAGTATTAATTTTGTTCACATTCTTGCCGTGACAAAAAATAATAGAAATGGAATTTATTTCTTATTTATTTTATCTTCTATATCTGTATAGGATTTCTGTGGATTTTTTGCACTGTTAAGTGTGTTGTTCGTTATTTTTGAATTATTATTATCAACCTGTTTATCTAATACTCTTTGATTGTTGTATGCATTCTTTGCCTGATTTGAAAGATCTAAAGAATCTTTGTTAGAATTAACATTATTCTTGTTTGGCATAAAGTTTTGTGATTCTGATTTTACAGTACCTGTAACGGGATTTACATTGGCACTTTTATTGGCAACATTAATATTGTTGGTCTCAACAGGTGTTTTACTAACAGTTTGGTCGTTTTTACCCTTTTGTGAATTCTTTTGTAAATAATCATTAGTATTAACATTTGCTCCATTAATTGGTTCTACTGCCATTTTTTACCTCCTTTTTGCTTTTAATAATTAGGTAAAAAATTCGCAAAAAAGTTCATATATTTTTAGATTATTCATTTTAACTTTACTAATTTAAAACATGCTATATAATTTAATTAGAAATGTACAATATTTTATTATGAATATTTTTTCTGCTAATGAAGATATAAATTTAAATGATTTTGAGTGGGCGTTATCTTACATGACAGTTGATCAAGACAGTATTAATGTTATTAAAAAATTCAGAAATTATATTAAAGGCCCAATATTTGGGTGTTCTTCTTCTAATGGAGTTTTTACACCCTATGGTTTCAAAAGAGGTGCCTATTTCTTAGCAGCAAAAAAAGAGGACAATATTCATGTATATCCAGTGATGAATATGGCAATGGGAAAAACTGCATATAATATTGCAAAAATGTCAGCCACTGAAATTAAAGAAAATTTTGGAATACCAGATATTATATTACTCCATTCAACACCCGGTTTTGAAGAGAGGGTAATAGAAGGTATAATAGAAATATTTGGCCAAAATATGCCTGTGTATGGAGGTTCAGCGGCAGACGATAATTTTAATGGCAAATGGTTCATTTTTAAAGATTCTCTAAAATTAAAAGAAGGATTCCTTATGGTAGGAATTAAGGCAAATGATATTTACAATAATTTTATTTCTGGTTACTTGCCAACACGTCATTCAGGTATTTTAACAAAAGTGAATTCACGAATTGCATATGAAATAGATAATAGACCAGCAGCAATAGTATATAATGAATGGACTGGTGGATTAATTGATAAATATATAGGAAAAGGTGGAACAATACTGAACATAACGTCACTTTACCCTATAGGTCGCAATTTTGGTGAAGATGACGGACATAAAATATACTTATTATCACATCCACACATGGTATTACCTGAAAATAATGGAATAACCTTTTTCACTGAATTAAAAGAGGGCGAAAGAATATGGCTTATGCATGAAAATAAAGAAGCATTAGTTGATAAAGTAAAATTAGTAGCACAGAATGTGCAAGAAGTAACAGGCAAGGAAATATTAAAAGGAGCAATTTTAATTTATTGTGCAGGTATTATAAAAACGATATCAAACCAGGCAAACATTGTTGCTGAAAAATACAGATATGTAATTAACAATGCTCCTTTTATAGGTGCTGCAACAGCTGGTGAACAAGGATTCTTCAAAGGGAATATTAATAAGTCATCTCACGGCAATTTAATGATCAATACAATAATTTTCTAATATAAATTAAATATAATTTATTAGTCTGTTACTTTGCTTAAACATCCTTTATAAAAAAATCTCCCTTAAAATAAGGATTATATACATCAAGTATCTTTCTTTTGAGGCCCTTTTTAGAGATTATTTTTTCAAGTTCACTTTTTTTTGATTCAAAAAAATTTTTCAATGTTTTGTTTAAATTTAAAACTTCAACTACTAATTCTTTTTCTTTCTGTGTTAATATTCCCTTCTGGTCGTTAATAATTTCAACAAACTGACAAAAATAATTATTATATACTGGCATATAATTTATAATTACATCGTTATCTTTACAATCTAATATGTTATTAATAACATCTCTCAACTTTTCCTGTATAATTAAAAGGTCTTTCAAAATTTAACCTATATAGAATAATTTAATTTTTCACTGCCTTTTTTGATAATGTTATTATCTTTTTTAACATTAATAAAAGTCCATGCCTCTCTTAATTCCTTAAAAATTTCAATTACATCTTTTATTAATTTAGTTTCTTTTTTTATGTTAGCGTTCTTTAGCTGATATAATGAATATTCATATATCTTAAATAAGTTATTACTTATTTCTCCTGCTTTAAAATCAAGATGATTGATTAAATGGAAAATAATTGACTCTGCCTTTATTATATTTTTATGTGCTTCAGTTATGTCATTAACTTCTAAATTTTTAATTGCTAAATTTAAAGTAGTTAATACTTTATCATACACAAGTTGAATAAGTTTATCTTTAGATGCGCTCATTACTTCATTTTCAATATAATTTTTAAACATTTTTTTATCCATATCATCTCCTTTTTATTTTTGATTTACATCTGATTGGCCGTCATACCTGCCAGAGCATTGGTTAAAGAATTACTCTGTTCCTGAAGTTGCCCTATCGTTTCCTCCATAGCTGAAAATTGCTTCCAATACCTCTCTAATTCCTGATCAACCCTTTTTTGAGCATCATCCATCCTTTTAGTAGCTTCCTGTATTTTTAAATCAATTGCACCTCCTGCTTTAATTTTATTCTGAATAATTCCATTTGTGGTATAATATTTATCAATTATATTTCTAATATTAGAGTTAAATCCTTGATTAGCATCAGATTGATAAGCAAAAAATTTATAAACCTCTTCAGGGTTCTCTTCCAATGCTATGGTTAATTTATTATTATTTTTTAAGGCTTCTATGACTTCATCTTTATCTGTAGATTCCACCAATAAATATGGATACTTTTTATAATCATTTGCCCCTACAAATTCTATACCTAAATCCTGTAAACTCTTTATACTAACTCCATCAATATTCACAGGTGTATTGATTGCTGCCCTTAAATCATTATATAACATACTCAATTCATTACTTTTCCTAATTATTTCATTTTTATTTAATTCTTCCCATTTTTCAGTGTAGTCATCAATTTCTTTGTCTGTCATAGAATCTCTTTTTTCTTGTGTTAGTGGTTTAAGATTTTCCTTTTCTTGATCTGTAAGCTGTTTAAATTGCAAGTCTTCTACAAGTGTATTATATTGGACAATAAAATCTGCAATTGCATTTATGGCACCATCAGTATTACTTTCAACACTAATATTTATTGGGCCATTTGAAACGTTCTTAACGTCAAGTGTTATACCATTTATAGCATCTTTTATCTCATTTGTGTTACTTTCTATTTCTCTGCCATCGACCACAACTATTGCAGGCTTACCTTCAGTACCTACTTCCAGTGGTCTATTTATATCTTCTGTGATATCTAATAAACTAAAGAGATTACTGCTGTCACTTGCTCCACCTATAACAATTTTACCTTTATTATCAGAATCAGTTGATTCAATATTGAAAGTCTTGTTATTTTCATCAAACGAAGCTTTCAGCCCACCACCTGAATTATTTATTTTATCAATCAATGTATTTATACTATCATTACTACTTACATATATATTATTGCCATTAATTGTAATAATACCATTTTGAAAATTATTAAAAATTGAACTTAAAGGCACTGTTGGATCCTGCTCAAAATTTATATTAAAAGTAGGATTTTCTGCTACCTGTTTAACTTCTACTTCATAATTTCCGGTTTCTGCATTTATAGATGCTGTCGCTTTTACAGCACTGGACCTACTGCTTATTGCTTTTTTTGTATTATAGGTCCCTTCTAAATTTAATTTTATAATTGCATCGTCTAACGCTCCCAATTTATCGAAAACATTCTGATACACTTCTTTTTCCAGTGTGGACATATCTATATCTTTCTGATATCTCTCCAATGGTTTTCTTGCATTTGCAACAAGATTATTTACTATAGCATTTGTATCTAGTCCGCTCATTATACCGCCTACTGCTAAATCATTCATCTTAACACCTCAAACATTTTATCGTCATTATTTCATAAAACTTAATATTTATATTATATGAAAATAATTTATATTTAATCTTAAAATATAAAATTAACAAATGAAAAGTTTTAATTCAGAAGTAATAATATACGATTTTGATGGAGTTATAGTCGATAGTGAAAAAGCAGTATTTAAATTTTATGACATTATCTGTGAAGAGTTTAATTTAAAAAAAATTGATTATTCAAATAAAGATTTAGTTAATAAAATTTTGATGGTTACTACAGATGATGCATTAAAAATAATCTGCAATGATGAAACATTATTAAAAAAAATTAAACAGTTTATTAATAGCAGAAAATTTACAGAACTTGTAGATTATATTAAATTACAGCCCAATATAGATACTATTCTAAAAACATTAAAAAGCAAAAATTTATACACTGCTATTTTTACCAATAGAGGCGACTCAATACATCACTTACTTAAATATTTTAATATAAATATATATTTCGATTATCTTGTGACATGCAATGACGTAGCAACACCAAAACCTTCACCTGAAGGTCTCCATAAAATTTTAAAATATTTCAATAAAACACATAATCAAGCTTTGTATATTGGTGATAGCATAATAGATAAAATAGCTGCAGAAAGTATAAAAATTCCTTTTATATTTTATAATTACGCCAGTAAAGAAAATATAGATATAAAAGACCATTTAGAACTGATTAACTACATAGAATAACCTTTGGCCAGCTCTTCAAATATTTCTCCAGTTTTTTTTGTATATTTAAAGTTATCATTAATTGTGACATTTTTCCCCTGTATCAATACACGGAAATTGCTACCAAAACCTATTTTAGGTAAAATTAAAGATCTTATCGAGGCTTTCTCTAAATCACTTTTTGCTTGATTTATTTCTTCAATAATACCACTTAAGAGTAGATACTGCCACTGCTCCATAAATGCAAATGTATCAATTAAATTATCTTTTCCATATTCTATTAAAGATGAAAAATTTACAAAGGCAGTAATATCTTGATAACCAATTCTTTCAAAGAAATCATTATTTTGAGTATGCTTAAAGTAACATGTTACTGTTCCATCCATTCTCTGTGGTATATACAGATTTTTTGATAGATCGCCATAATCAATTGTCAATAAAATTCCTTTATCTAATAAAGCAGCAATATT
>DHGE01000136.1:0-23937 GCA_002402635.1 Deferribacterales bacterium UBA4806 | reverse complement strand
TCTTTAACATTTTGATCTATTTTTATAATTCTATGTACAGGAAAAGCATCTATTAACTCATTAGAAAATATTATTCCTTCAAACCTTTGTAATTTGTCCAATGTTTTCCATTCAATTTTATGGCTATGTTCCTTCAATACTTTTTTCTGTTCAGAAATAAGATAATCACTTCTTTCTATGATATAGTATTTTATTTTTTTATACATATCAAAATTTGTTGAATTAAAATAATCTAAAATATCTTTAGCTAAAAAACCACTACCTGCCCCAACTTCTAGAATAATGGGTTTAATATTTAAAGTATTAAAAAAATATAAAAAACTCTGGGCTATAGATCTCCCAAAACTTGATGATGCATTTACTGAGGTATAATAACTTCCTGTCACACCGAAGGGGTTTGATTTTTCGTAATATCCTAGCCCAGGGTAATATAAGGCCATTTCCATAAATTCTGCAAAATTTATCCGCCCATGTTTTTTAATTTTTTCAATTATTATTTCTTTTAATTTTTCCATTATTATTTAACTTTGAAATGTAAAACTATTTCTGCTTTGTCCACACTATCATAATCAACTGCTTCAAAACGTAATTGTTTGACAAAATTAAGAGCAATATTTTCTATTTCAGAAAATGAACGATTGACAAAAGTAATATTATATGGTGTTCCACTCTTATCTATATTAAAACTCAAAATTAAATTAGTGTTTGTTTCTAATTTAAAAGCTCCTTTTTTTTCTGGTATATAGACTAGTCTTCTGTTTTTATTCGAAAGACTTCTCAATTCAAAAAAATCGTCATCCATTACTTCAGTATTAATACTTTCAGTTTTACTACTTCCTAAATTTTTCTGTATTTGCTCTATCTCTTTATTTAAAGCATTAAGACTAGAAGTTTTTAAATTTTTAAGCTCATTACTCTGTGAAATATTATATTTTGGTGAATCAATTTCAATCTTTTCATCCAAATCCATTGCAGGCATATTAACAATAGGTCTTTCTATATTCTCACTCCTTTGAGTATTTTTCTTCACAACTGATTGTTTTTTTTCATTATTTGTTAATTTATGCTCTATTTTTTTCTCTCCTTTCACTGATGGTTTGCTTACTGGTGTTTTTATAAGAATTACCTTAATTTCCTTATTTACCTTCAGATATTCTGGCAATATATTGAAGGAAATCAAAAATAAAACAATTAAATGTATAATTAGTGATGTGAGAAAAGAACAAGTGTATCTTAACGTTAAGTTCATTCTTCTACAACTGAAATAGCAAAATTTTCAAATCCTGCACGCCTACATTGATCCATTACAAATACTACTGTCCCATGTGTTGATCTCTTATCAGCCTCAATAATAACTGTCGCATCTTTATTCTTATTCCATATACTCTTTAATGAACCATAAAGATTATTTCTATTAGTACTTTTACCATCAACGTAAATTATATTTTTTTCATTAATAGTAATAATAATATTTTTTTTAATAACACTTCTATCACTTGCAGCCTTTGGTAAATTCACTCTAATTGAGGTTGAATACTGCATTGTGGTTGCTGAAAGCATTACAAATATTATTAATAAAAACATCATATCAACAAGAGGAGTAGGATCAAATCCAATCTTGTTATTTTTATCTTCCTTTCCTCTTCTAAAATTCATTGTTATTCACCCTTAAATATTGTATTAACAACATCCGAAACTGTTCTTTCCATTAAATAAATGATTTTTTCAGTTCTATATTTAATTATGTAATAAAATATTATAGTAATTATTGCTACGGGAAGCCCTGCCGCAGTCGTAATTATAGCTTCTGAAATACCAGCCGCTAGTGGCTGAACGTTGGTCATCCCATGTTGTGAAATAGCAACAAATGTTTTAAACATCCCCAAAACTGTCCCATAGAAACCAAAGAGGGGCGCCAGACTTGCTATAATTTGCAGTGTAGGCAGATATTTTTCTATCTCTCTGCTTTCAGACCTTCCGGCATCCTCAGCTAATTCCAATAATCTACTAATGGGCAAATCTGTGTTTTCTAGAATTTCTTTACATATTTTTGAAGTTGAAGATTTGTTATTATCACAAATAATCCTAGCTTCCTCAAATGCTTTATTTTTCAGTGCTCCAAAAAGCCTATAGGTAAAATCCTCGGGCACATATCTCTTCGGCCTTAAAAAAATAAGCCTCTCTAGAAATATTGCCAAAGAGAGAACTGACAAAAATAAAATAGGCCACATTATAATGCCACCTGCTCTAAACAGTTCAACCATTTTTCACTCCCTTTATTTTAACATTTTTTTTACTTTGTTTGCTGATACTTCATCATTCATTTTTTTATAAATTTCATAAGCACGTTTTAAAGATTTTTTAGCGTATTCTGATTTTTCGTATAAATAATATGCTTTCATATAATTGTCTGTTGCCTTACTATATTGCTTTTTACCTTCTAACAATTTTCCATATAAATAATAACCCACTGATATAATTTTTGGGTTTTTATAACTTTTTAACTTATTAATAAATTCTTCATATTCTGATAATTTTTCTATATCTTCCAAATCTACATATTTTATCATGGCACTAATATAAAGTTGCTCCTCACTATTTTTAAAATAATTCGCAGCTTTTAATAATGCTTTTTTATCATTAGATAATTCCACTATCTTTTTATAGCCCAAATTAGTATAGGGATTTTCATTTTCAATTAATTTTGTATACACTTTGCCAGCAATATTTTTATCAACACTTTCATAACATATTGCCTGAATATATAAAGCTTCAATATTACCAGGATCTTTCTTTAATAGATAATTCGTATCAGTTATACATTGATCATCCTTTTTAATACTATGAAATACTTTTGCTCTAGCCAAATATACATCATCTAGATAAATCGATTGTTTAAACTGATCCAAGAAATAATTAATAAGCCCTATTGATAAATTAACATTTTCTTCCGTTGTTTGGTTTATAAGTTTAACAAGAAGCTCATCCTTCTTATCAAAATTATATTTATTTATCAAAGCAAGACTTTTTTCAATGTACTCATCGCCTTTATATAGCTTATCATATATATTTATAAGGCTAAGTATCACATCATAAAGATACTCTCTATTCTTAAGCAATTTTTCAAAAACATCCAGAGAGTCTTTATATTTTTTTAAAGAATATAGAGATTTTGCTCTAATCAATAATAAATATGGACTTTTCTCGTCGGATGTTAAACCTAAAACTCGCTCATAATCACCGGTTAAAAAAAGATAGTCTACAGCCTCTTTCTTAAAAGCTGGCAATTCTTTATATTTATTCAAAACACCCAGAGCATCATTAACTCTATTAAGTTTAAAATAGGTTAACATAATTAATTTATTAGTCTCTACATCAGGTTTTTCAATTTTCCTGAGATTTTCTAAAGCTTTTTCATATTCTTTTTTACTATAAAAATTAACACCGTAATAATAATACTTTCTATCATTATCAAGCATATTTGCTAGCTTAATTGCCTTGTCATAATCACCTCTATTTATAAATATTCTAGCTTTTAAGTCAATGCAATAGGGTTCTTCGCAGCTACTTGTTATAACAAGAGCATTATTTGTGTTCCCCTCGACTAAGTAAAGATTACCCAAAAAATATCTTGCTGTGTTTATTTTCTTTTTATTATTTCCATCGTTTATATATTTCATTAAATAATGTTTTGCTCTTTCTTTATCTAAGTTTATATAGGCCATTCCTAAGTAAAAATTTGCTTCTTTTATAAGATCGGGGTTAAATGTTATTCGTTGTAAAAAACTAGCAGTTGTTAAATAATCTTTCTGCTTTAAAGAATAAAGGGCAGAATAAAAATATACATAATCCTTATAAGACATGTCATTATAATTTATAGCATCTAAGAAAGCCAAATCAATATTTGGAAAATATTTCTGTAAATAAAGAAACATTAAATTTAATCTATTTTTATCTTTACTGAGGGAGTTAGTACATCTTTCAAGTTCATTTATGTTATCATCTAAGATCGCTAATCTTCCATTAAAATAATTAATCATTTCATTATCACTCAATGTGTTCATTAAACTTTTAGCATAATCTATGTCTGACATGTTTATTGCAGCATCTATTACAAAGAAAATGGTATCTTTAGTAGCGGAATTTTTATACTGCAAAACATTACTATACTCACCTTCATAATAATAGGCAATTATTGCAAATTGCTCAAAAAGACTATCTTTGATATTATTTGCGTTCAATAAGTCAATGATCTCTCTGAATTTATTTTTTTCCAATAAAATCTTCAATGTTATATAGAGACTGTAAGGTGAAAATTTAACAATATTCTCCTTAATTTCTAATATTTTATCATAATCTCTTATTTCATATAAATATTTAAAGAGATCATCCTGTGCATATATTGCAAATTCATTATCTTTTTTTGACATTTCTATTAAATTATCAACTGCCTTTGATATGTTCCCAGTCATTTTCAGTGAAAGGCTATATAATAAATTTACTTCATCAACATATTGAGAATCCTCTAATTTCTCTTTATAATCATTATACCCATTAATAACAGCATAATAATCTTTATTTAAAAATTTTTTCACTATATAATTTCTAAATGCTTTATCTCCAACAAATATTGATGCAAAACCTGTTAAAAATTTGCCTGAATACATAAAACCAGGTTTTTTTGTTTCATACTCGCTTTCTTTTAAAGTCTTTGACTCAATGGTTATTTTCTCTAAATATGTCTCATAAGAAGTTTTATTATCATAGGCAATATCAACTGCTGCAAAAGAAGGTCCAACATAATATGACGATATTTCTTCACCATAGAATGAAACCTCTGGTACTTCTATTGCTCCCAGAAGCTTAACTAGCAAAGCAATAATAAAAAGAAAAGTAATATTAAATCTGCAAAACATAAACTTAGAAATGCTTACCACCAGGTTCTATAGAGCGAAATTTTTCAAAACTTTTATAGTCGCATAGATCATAATGTAGAGGGGTAACACTTATATAACCCTGTCTAACTGCTGTATCATCATCATCAGGACCGCCTATAATTATATTTCTCTCACCAACCATCCAATAGTAGGTATTCCCTTTAGGATCAAAGCGCTTTTCAAAGGTATCCATATATTTGGTTTTCCCTTGTATAGTCCACTTCCACCCCTTTATTTCATGTTTCTGCAGTGGAGGAATATTTATATTAAATGTAACACTATTACTAATTTGTAAATCCATAATATAGTTTGAAAAAAAAGATGCAAATTGAGCAGCAACTTCAAAATCATTATATTCAATTGAGGCTAAACTTACAGCAAAAGATCTTACCCCTAGCATTGACCCTTCAGTAGCCGCAGAAACAGTTCCTGAATATATTATATTATTACATAAATTCGCACCATGATTTATCCCTGAGACAACTAGATCAATCCGATCATTCAATAAATCACAGAATGCTAATTTAACGCAATCTGCAGGAGTGCCATGTACACCAATACCAAAATATTTGTTTTTTCTGTATACTTTTGTTATTTTTAAAGGGTTATTGATTGTTATAGCGTGACCAACAGCAGATTGTTCTGTAATAGGTGCTACAACGTATACATCACCCACACTTTTTAATGCAATATAAAGAGCATATATTCCCTTTGAATATATGCCATCATCATTAGTTATCAATATTTTCATAATACTCCCTGAATTAAGGTATTTAATACTTAAAACATTATATGTCAATATATAGAAAACCTCTATATATTCTTGTCATTTTATAATATTTGAATATTGTTATTTAAATGAAATTGATCGATGTAATTTCAAAAAAATACAACATTTCTAAAAGAGCCGCAAAAAAATATTTAAAATCCGGTTTTGTAATTGTAAATAATAATCGAGTTTTTAAAAATATAGATTTAATTGAATATAAATCAACAGTTATCAAATTAAACATTAAAAATTCTTCTATCACTAATATTGACTATGAAAAATATATTATTAAAAAAAATAATAACATAATATTTTTATACAAACCAGCTTTTGTCCATACTGAAAGACACAGACTTGAGGAGGGCTTTACCTTATATGATATTATCTACCAAAAATATCCAAATTTCAAACTCATATCAAGGCTTGACTATCAAACAGATGGCTTAATAGCAGCAATAAACAATTCTTTTATGGTATATGATGAGGAAAAACATTATATATCTTTCGTGCATGGTATTATAAAAGATAAATTATTAATCAATAAGGCAATTGATTATAAGAAAAGGAAAAAAGTAAAAACTCTGGATCAACCTGGTAATAACATAACAACAGTTATACCAATTAAAAGATATTCAAGCTCAACAATAGTGAAAATTATTATAAAAAAGGGTTTAAGACATCAGATAAGAGCTCACTTGTCTTATATAGGTCACTCCATATATGGAGATACGCAGTATGGCATTAATGATATAGCAGAGCGCTTAATGCTTTCATGTTATTATGTAAAAATTAATAACATTGCATGTTATTCACCCTATTTAAAAAACTTTTATACGCAAATAAAAGAATTAATTTAGACAGTTTTATTATACTTTTCGACAGAATATTTAATTTTAATATTTTAATATTTTACTAAAAATTCCTTTATAAAACTGGTGATATTGTTCTACATATACCTTCAAATACCCTTTTGGTGTATTTCCTTTTAATAAATTCATCATAATTTATTTTTTTTGAAATAGCTAGATAATTATCTAATACGCCATCTAGCTTGTCTACAAATTGCTTTGAATAAACCACAACATTTAATTCAAAATTCAATTTAAAACTACGTGTATCCATGTTTGCAGATCCCAAAGTGCACCAATCATCATCAATAAGAACAACCTTTGCATGCAGCATTACATTCATAGTTTCGTAAATCTCAATACCCGTTTCCATTAACTCTTCATAATACGACCTTCCTGCAGCTGCCACTAAAGGATGATTATTATATCCTGGTAAAACAAGCCTTATTTTTATACCTCTAAGAGCAAGATTTCTAAATAATTCAATGAGAGGCTGGTCTGGAATAAGATAGGGTGTTATAATATCAACACGTTTTTTTGCAAGAGCAATTGCGGTAAATAAGGTATTATATATTAAAGGACTTTTTTGATCAGGTCCGGATGGAATAATCTGGACAGTTGTATCACCACCAGACCTGAACTCATAGGCCCTAATTAGTTCCTGTAGATTTTCACCTGTCGCAAAAAACCAGTCCTTTGCAAACACTTCTTCAACCTGATGCACCGCATCTCCACAAAATCTTGTATGTATGTCATACCACTTAGTTTCATTAAATACTTCTCCAATATATTCATTACCTATATTAATACCACCTGTGTAACAAACCTCGCCATCAACAATTACAATTTTTCTATGATTTCTAAAATTCAATTTAAAAAAAGTTTTAAAACTAAAAGGTGATAGAAATACGCTGACATTGCCTCCAGCATCTTTCAGAGGGTTTAAGAAGCTTCTTCTAATACTTAAGCCCATTGCTCCAACGCCGTCATATAAAAAATAAACCTTGACGCCCTTTTTTGCTTTCTCTGTTAGTAAATCTACAAAATATTTGCCTGTTTCATCCTGTCTGAAAACATAATATTCAAAAAAGATATAATGCTTCGCTCTTTTTATATCATCAATAATTTTATTATATTTATCTCTAGCATTTGTTAAAATTTCTAAACCATAGCAGAGTGTGGGTCTGCAATTTGTAACCTTTAAAATTAATTGCCCCTTTTCATTTTTCTCAAATTCTTCTAGCTGGTTATAGTATTTATATATATTAATATCTACGTCCTTTTTTAATTTTATATCCACCATTACACGAAGAGTGGGATTGCCAAAAATAAAATAAAGAAGTGCTCCAAAATAAGGAAATAAAATTACTATCAACAACCAAGTGAGAGTTGCTCTTGACTCTTTTCTCCCAGATAATATCATTAAAACAACTACAATCGATATTATATGGCCAACAAATTGAAATAAAAAATCAAAATAAACTGGCATTATAAAATTTACCTTGATATATATTATTATTAATCATAAAATCTTTCAATTTATTTAAAAATTCTGTTGTAGAAGAGGGCCAATCTGGAGCTATTAACAGATAATTTTTACTGCTACCAACAAGCCTTGATATTATAGTATCTGGCGAAAGCAAACTCAATGCTTTTGCAATCATAGTAATATAGTCATTTTCAGAAAACAATCTAAATAATTTTTTTTTATAAATATCTGCTAATTTTGTATTTTTCACAATCTGCAAATGATGAAACTTTATTGCATCTATACCCAATTTTGCAAGATAATTTACTGTTTCTAACATCATCTCCTTTGTTTCGCAGGGAAGTCCAAAGATAACATGCACACAGACTTTTAAACCCATTTCCTTTGTTAATAAATAAGCATTCTCAAAATCCTTTAAAGTATGTCCTCTATTAATAAATTCTAAAGTTTTTTCATGTTTGCTTTGCAAGCCATATTCTAAAAATACATCATATTCTTTATTAAGAGAGGAAAAATATTCTAATTTTTCCTCATCAATTACATCCGGTCTTGTTCCTATATAAAGACCCACTATATTTTCATCTATTAAAGATGCTTCTATTTTTCTTCTTATCTCTTCTAAATTTCCATAAGTATTTGAATAGGCTTGAAAATATATTATATACTTTTTAATCCCTTTTTTATTTAATCTACCTATTGATTTATATACTTGCTCTTTTATGTTATCGCCATTAACATTTACAAAAGCCTCATTATTGCAATATATACAACCGCCAAATCCCTTTGTTCCGTCTCTGTTTGGACAACTGAAGCCACCATCAACTGTAATTTTATATACTTTTTCTTTATATTTTTGCTTAAGATAATCACTTAAGGAATAATAAATTTTGTTCATCTAATTGTAATTAATGTTCATCACTTTTAAAAACATTTGCATAATATTTTAATCTGTTCTACTATATTTTAAGTTAGTAAATTATTTAATCAATATCTATTTGAGGTTGATAATATGGCTATATCAAAGAATTTGCTTGAGATTTTAGCTTGCCCTAATTGCAAAGGAGATATAAGGTTATCAAAAGATGAAACTTTAATTATATGCGATAACTGTAAGCTTCTTTACAGAATTGATGATGATATACCAGTCATGCTTATTGATGAAGCTAAAAAGATCGAAAATACAGAAATTTATTAGTTTAAATGAAAAGTAGTTTAGGCAACTTTCAGAATCTCAATATACTTGTTATTGGAGATATTATTTTAGATATTTTTTTATATGGAGAGTCTAATAGAATTTCCCCTGAAGCTCCCATCCCTGTTGTAGAAATAAAAAAGGAATTAATGGCTTTAGGTGGAGCTGGAAATGTGGCTGCTAATTTAGCTTCTCTAGGCATTAATACACATCTTGTTGGGTTAATAGGCGATGACGTTGAAGGTAACCATATAAAATCATTATTAAAGCAACATAAAATAAATGCTAATCTGTTATTAACAGACAAGAGAAACACGACTGTTAAAACAAGGGTAATAGCTGCAAGCCAGCAACTAATAAGATTTGATAAAGAGAGTAAAAATAAAATAGACAAATACAGTACCTTAGAGATAATAAAAAAAATTGATACACTTATAGATATTATAGATGCAATAATTATATCTGATTATGGGAAAGGAATGATCTCTAAATTTTTAATTGAAGAAATAACTAGTAGAGTAAAAAAACATAATATTATTCTAACTGTTGATCCAAAAATTGAGCATTTCTATATGTATAAGAATGTTTTTTGTTTAACACCAAACCAAAAAGAAGCATCAGAAGCTACTAAAATTAAGATAGAAAGCGAAAAAGATCTTATAAAGTGTGGTAACATTATAATGAAAAAACTTAATTGTTCATGTCTTATAATAACAAGAGGCCCTTTTGGCATGACCTTATTTAATGGCAATGATAGTCCTGTCCATATAAAATCAGCGGCAAAAGAAGTCTATGATGTAACAGGTGCAGGAGACACAGTAATTTCAATTTTTACAGCAGCTAAAGCTTGCGGCTATGATACTATAAAAGCAGCACAATTAGCCAATTTGGCAGCAGGTATTGTTGTCAGTAAAATAGGCACGGCAACAGTTGCAGTTGAAGAATTACAGAATGTAGTAGAAGGTGCATAAATGGAAGTATTAACAGCTGAACAAATGAGCATTGCAGATAAAAAAACTATTGAAGAATTAAAAGTCCCTTCAATAGTTTTGATGGAAAATGCTGCAAGAAGTGTTTTTGGTGTATTCACAAAATTAAAAATAAGTAAAAATAACATTGCTGTAGTAATTGGTAAAGGTAACAACGGTGGTGATGGTTTGGCCCTTTGTAGATACCTATTAGATTATGGCTATAATGTTAGGATATATATGCTAACTGATAAGGATTCTTTACGTGGTGACCCGCTCATCAACCATAATATATTAACGAAATATCCTGCAAAAATAATATATTTAAATAAAAATTCATTTAAAGAAGCAGACTTTACAAATTATGATGTAATCTTTGATGCTGTTTTTGGTACAGGCTTAAATAAGCCTGTAGAAGGTTTTTTTAAAGAAGTTATAAAAAGTATTAACTTAAGTGGTGCCACAATTATTGCTATAGATATACCCAGTGGTTTGTCAGGTAGTACTTTCAATATCATAGGTGAGCATGTAAAAGCAGATTATACTGTTACATTTTGTAGGCCTAAAACTTCACACGTAATGTATCCTGCAAGAAAATTTTGTGGCAAAATTTATGTTACTGACATTTCTATTCCTGATTTTGTTGTTAATGAAACAAAAAGTCGAATGTCTTTGATTACCTTAGATAACTTACCTCACTTAAAGTTAAGAGCTACAGACTCACATAAAGGCAATTTCGGCCATGCAGTGATCATTGGGGGTTCCATCGGAAAAACTGGAGCTCCAATAATGTCAAGTATGGCTGCTGCAAGAATAGGAGCAGGACTTACAACATGCATTATCCCTGGAAAATTAAATTCAATATTTGAATCAAATTTATTAGAAGCAATGAGTTTTCCAGCAGGTGATGATTACTATTTTAAAGAAGAAGATGTCAGTGTTGTTTTAAAATTTTTAGAAAATAAAAATGTGGTGGCAATAGGCCCTGGTATAGGTAGAAATGAAGATACCCAACTATTTATAAAAAAAATATTATCTCTTAATAACATACCCTTAATTATAGATGCTGATGGCCTGTATAAAATAGATAAAAATATACTTGAAAGTGGCTTATTATCCAATAGAACGGTAATTACACCTCACATAGGGGAATTTGCAAGGCTTATAGGTCGAGACAAAAATGAAGTATTAAACAACAGGCTAGCACTGGCTGAAGATTTTGCATGTAAATATCAAATAATACTGGTATTGAAAAGTTCTGATACCATTATTGCAACACCCTATGGTAAAATTCTCGTTAACATTGAAGGTAGCCCTGCACTTGCAAAGGGGGGTTCTGGAGATTGTCTTACCGGCCTAATAACAGGCCTCATTAGCCAGGGATATTCATTGGAAGATGCTGCAGTGCTTGCATGTTTTATAATGGGGAGAACTGCAAAAATTTTAGCAAGTAAACATAATGAAAACACAATTTTAACAACAGATGTTATAAATAACTTATGGATGTCATTAAATGAAATTAGAGCATATCAGCAAGAGCCTCAAAGATACAGAAAAAATTGTCCAATTGCTATATAACAAATTATATAATAAAGTTAATCTACTTATTGGTGATTTAGGAAGTGGTAAAACAACTTTTGTAAGATTTTTTGCAAAAACTTCTGGGATAAAAACAACTGTTACTAGTCCCACCTTTAACATATTACAAACATATAATTGTAAAGATACAACAATTTATCACTTTGATTTATACAGGCTTGAAAGTTCATTGGAGCTAGAAGAAATAGGATTTTATGAATTCACAAAGGGAAATAATACTATATTTATAGAATGGGCTGATAAATTTAATATTGAAAATATTTTCACAAGGTATAATAAGATTAGTTTCTATATAATTGAGGAAAATAAAAGAAAAATTATGGTGGATATAAAAAATGGAAATTCCTAAATATTGCCCATATTGTGGTAGTAAAAATTTAGAGGAATTAATGCCAACAGAGTTATTGGTTGATAATACACCTTGGTTTATAAATCATTACGAGTGTCAAAATTGTTTGGAGGTCTTTGATAAAATAATACTACCAGAAGATGAATTTTTTGATAATCCATCACAAAATAATTAGGAGTTTTGAATGAAAGAATTGCCAACAAGAATAAATCCTAAAAAATACGAAGAGGAAATTTATAATAATTGGCTTAAGGATGACTACTTTAAAGCTGATGAACATTCTACCAAACCCCCTTTCAGCATCGTAATACCTCCCCCTAATGTGACAGGTTCACTACACATGGGACATGCCCTTAATGTAACTTTACAGGATATTTTAATTAGATTTCATAAACTATGTGGCTATGAAGTATTGTGGATTCCAGGAATGGATCACGCTGGTATCGCCACACAAAACGTTGTAGAAAGAATGCTTGCACAAAGAGGTGTAAAAAGGGATGATCTTGGTCGAGATGAGTTTATAAAAGAAGTATGGAAATGGAAAGAGACTTCTGGTGGAACTATTTTGAATCAATTAAAAAGATTGGGGGCAAGCTGCGATTGGTCAAAAGAACGCTTTACCATGGATGAAGGGCTTTCAAGGGCAGTGCGAATCGTTTTTGTTACTCTCTATAACGAAAACCTTATATACAGATCTAACTATATGGTTAACTGGTGCCCCAGATGTTTAACTGCATTGTCTGACTTAGAAGTAGAATATGATGAATTAAATGGAAATCTATATTATATTAAATATCCTCTAAAAGAAGGTAACAGTGCAATAACAATTGCCACCACAAGACCAGAAACTATTCTGGGAGATACTGCAGTTGCTGTTAATTCAGAAGATGAGAGATATAAACATTTAATAGGTAAAAAGTTATATGTACCTTTAATAAATAGAGAAATTATTTTAATATCAGATGAAATGGTTGATAAAGACTTTGGAACAGGTGCACTCAAAATCACACCAGCACACGACCCAGTGGATTTTGAAATTGGTAAAAAACATAAACTGAAAGAAATTAACATATTTGATGAACATGCTCACATAAATGAAATGGGCGGCACTTTTAAAGGTTTAGATAGAGTTAAGGCAAGAACGGCAATTGTTGAAGAATTAAAAAAAGCTTCTCTACTTGACAGAATAGAATCATATAAGCACAATGTTGGACATTGTTACAGATGTAAAACACAAATAGAGCCCAGAATATCTATGCAGTGGTTTGTTAAAATAAAATCACTAGCTGAAAAAGCTATCGATGCAGTAGAAAAAGAAAAAATTAAGATAATCCCAAACTCTTGGACAAAAACATATTTTGAGTGGATGAATAATATAAAAGATTGGTGTATTTCGAGACAAATCTGGTGGGGCCATCGTATACCCGCCTGGTACTGTAAAGATTGTGGCAAGATTAATGTAGAAGTTAATACACCTGATAAATGCAAATTCTGCAATAGTAAAAATTTAACTCAAGAAACAGATGTTTTAGATACCTGGTTTTCATCTGCATTATGGCCTTTTACTACTATGGGTTGGCCTGAGGAAAATGATGTTTTTAGAAAATTTTATCCAACAAACTGCCTGGTTACAGGATTTGATATTCTTTTTTTCTGGGTTGCAAGAATGATTATGATGGGGCTTAAATTTACAGGGGAAGTGCCTTTTTATAATGTTTATATCCATGCCCTAGTCAGAGACATGGAAGGCAAAAAAATGAGTAAATCTAAAGGCAACGTAATAGATCCACTTGAAATAGTTGATAAATACTCAGCAGATGCTTTAAGGTTTACGCTCACTGCATTAGCAGCTCAGGGAAGGGATATAAAGCTTTCAGAAGAACGTATTGAAGGCTATAGAAATTTTATGAACAAAATATGGAATGCTGCAAGATTTATTTTAATGAATACAGATGAAGATATGAACCGGGAAATTATATCTGATGAACTTGAATTAGAGGATAAATGGATAATAAGTAAACTCTCAAAAGTTTCTAAGGAATTTCAAAAAAATATTAATAACTATGAATTTGATTTAGCAGCAAGCTCTATATACAACTTCTTCTGGCATGAATTTTGTGACTGGTATATAGAGTTTATTAAATATAGAATTTATAAAGTTTATAAGAAGGAAGAAGCACTAAAAAGTGCTCTCTTTGTGCTTGAAAAATCTATGACAATACTTCACCCCATTATGCCATTTATTACAGAATACATCTATCAATCCATTGAGAGTGGAGAAAGCATAATGAAGGCACACTACCCTTCAGGTATCAAATTATTTAATAATGAAGAGATACAAGTCAATCATATAATAGAACTTATAACAAAAATAAGGAACATTAGAGGGGAATATAATATTAAACCTTCACTACTTATAGATATACACATAAAAACTTCTGATAATGCATTAAAAAACCTAATTATAGAAAAAAAAGAAATAATACACCAACTTGCAAAAGCAAAGGAAGTCCATTTTACAGATAAAATATTGCAGAAGGCAGCAACATCTATTGGTACCTCTTTTCAAGTTTTTATACCATTAAAGGATTTAATAAATATAGAAGATGAAATTAAGAGATTAGAAAAGGAAAAGAATACACTTATGAAAGACATTTCAATATATGGAAATAAATTAAAAAATAAGCAATACCTAGAAAATGCTCCAAAGCACATCATTGAAAAAGACACAAAAAAGCTAGAAGAATTGACTACACAGTTTGATGCATTAAACAAGTCAATTGATAAGCTTAAAACAATAGAATAGTAATTTTATTTTTCAAGGCTTTCTTTGATTGTAGAATAGCCTTCTTTAAAAAGATATATTACTATAATAATAGCAGCAATAGAATCAGCCTGGGGTTTTGAAAATATATAATTCATTAATAATCCAAACAGTAATACACACGAAAGAAATGTGCAGGCAAGTGTCTCCTTAGAATCTGCAATTAAAGCTTTGCTGCCGATAATTTTACCTGTTTTATATTTCATAAAAAATAATATTGGCATAAATATTATTGAAGCTATAGCAATTATAATTCCAAGAAGACTCGGTTCAACAGTGCTCTTATGAATAAGCTTTTCTAAAGCTTCGTAAAGCACATAAGAGCCCAATATAAAAAAGGTTATACCAACAAAAAATTCGGCTCTTTGTTCAATTTTTTCTTCTTTTTCCTGATCTATAACTTTTTTGTTATATGAGAATCGCCATACCATGATAACTCCAGATAACGACTCTATAAAACTATCAAGAGCAAAACCAATTAAAGCAGAGCTACCAGCTAAAAGACCTGCAAAAATAGATAGAATGCCTTCCACAACATTATAGATTACTGTTATATAAGAAAGAAGTAGGGCTCTTTTTTTATATTTGTCCATCAGTTTCTCATGGTTTATATTTCAATCTTATAATAAAAACCGGTTTTTTTCTGACCTGTCTTCTCCAATAGATGCTACATATATAGCTGGTTTATCAAGCACTGGGCACTTGTTTTCACAAACAGCGCACCCTGTGCAGCTGTCAGGAATTACTATTGGATTTTTTATTGTAGTTTTACTACCATCTGGCTTTACAAAAGCTGATTCCTGAAAGTATATGGCCTTTGGTGAAACAGGGCACATTTCTTCACATACAACACAATCAATACCAAATGCATAGGGCAAGCATCTGTTCTTGTCAATAAATGCTGTTCCTATTGACACTTTTTTCTTCTTAATAAGGGGAAGTTCCTTTATAGCTCCAGTAGGGCAAACTTGACCACATAAATTACAATTATATTCACAATAACCATATCTGCCCTTCCCTATAGGCGTCCATAGGGCTTCTAATCTGCCTTCAAATAGTGATGGCTGCAAAAAATTCTGAGGACATACCTTTATGCATGCTGAGCAACGAATGCACTTCTGCAAAAAATCTATTTCCCTTAATGCTCCAGGAGGCCTTATCAAAAGGCTATTCGTGCGATCTTCACTGTAGGAATATCTAAGAAGTGGAGCTAAAAATACCGTTGATAGCCCAGCAAAAATGATGTCTCTTCTTCGGAAATCTATAGAATTTTTTTCAACATTCCCAAAATTCAATATATTAACGGGACATTCTGTTAGGCAATTGCCAAGAAGCATACACTCATTTTTTTTAAACGATTGCTTGCTTGATGGATTAGCTCCTGCAAAGCAAAAGTATTCACACTTTGCACAGTTTATGCAGCCTTCTTTTTGCTTGATAGATAAAAATGACTTAAAAGATAAAAGACCTAGCAATGCACCTAAAGGACATATGAATCTGCAGTAAAATCTATAAATAAAAAGATCTAGAAACAGAAGACTTAATAGAATAAATCCAATTAAAAATGTCTGATCAAAAAATATATTTTCCTTACCAAATACATTAAATACTAAATCTCCCTGCAAATATGATGCAAAAAAATCCATATTAAAAAAGGCAAACATATGAGCAATAACATATATTAAATACTGAAAAAGCGGAATTACAAAAGAAACAAGGCTTCTGAGTAAAAAACTTAATGGATCTAAAAGACCTGACAAGTTTACCTTAAACAGCGCTAATAACAATAGGACTAACAAAATATAGTACTTAAGATTTTGCCACTTATTAAATCCATAACTTTTAAAATTCTTACTCTTTAAAAAAGTAGTTCTGCCAATATATGAAAAAAAGTGATGAAGTGTACCAAAAGGGCAAATAAAGCCACAAAAAAGCCTACCACAGAATATTGTTAAAAGAACTGTAATTATCGATAATAAGAAAAGCAATAAAATTGCATGACCTGTTATTAGGACAACCAGGGCAATGAGAGGGTCAAAACTTAAAAAGTATTTTATATTGCCACTTATTTCTGGTTCTGTTGAAAAAATATTTGAGCTTATTGTTGTTTTTATTGCCAGGGTAAAGAAAAGTAGCAGAAAAAATATTTGAGAAAATCTTCTAAAATAAATATAGCTCTTGTATTTAGCCATTTATTTTTACAATTTCTATATCATTTTTAAACATCGTCCCTAATTTATTTCTATGGCCAAGTGCTAAATATTGAATTTTACTGATATTGAAATTTAAAAGATTAGCAGCAACAAAGTCTACTGCTACCTGATCAGTAGAAATTAATATTTTGTTCAAAGCTTTGACATCTCTCAAACTGCCCCCAGAAGGCCCATTTCTTAATAAAACTCTTGTGCAATCTACAACATTTAATGTGGGTTTAAAAAAACTTGCAAGTTCATATATTGATTGATGCAAACTCTGATGAAATCTATTACGAGCCCCACCAACAGCACCAAGCCAATTTTTCATTGCACATGAAAGATAAGCACTGCCATGGTGTTTTGCAACGGGTATGTTAATTATTTTATCAGCCTCTAGAAAGAACCTAAATACTTGCCATTTTTTAAGAAAGTTACCTTTAATATCTACTTCTTCAAAATATCTATTTAATGGAAATACAACCTCTGCTCCATTTGTTGCAGCAGCCTTTGCAATTCCACTTAATTGATAAGCCATTCGTGAATCCGTTAGAGTATTATCAACTACATATACTTTTTTTGCTCCCTTTTCAAAACATATTTTAACCATTTCAGCAACTACTGCAGGATTTGTATTAGCAGCATAAATAGGCTCTTTAGCAAAAGACATATTAGGCTTAATTGTAATTACATCGCCTTTATTTATAAACTTATTTAACCCACCAAACTTATCAAATGATTTATTAATTAATTTAATACAGTTGTCTCCTTCTAATTGAACAACTTTAGAAGCAATACCATTACTTTCTACATTATTAACATTGGCAGCAAAAAGACTTGAAGGTGCCACTTTAAGTATAACCAATCCTTTAATTGAAAGTGTTAAAAAGCGCCTTCTGTTAATTGTATACATAATTTAACCTTCTCTATTAAAATTAATTATTTTTAATTTAATTTTCATACAAGTTTTGTCAAATATAAAATTAGAACTAGTTAATGCTTAAAAAGTTCTTCTACATATTTATTTTATTTAGAAAAACTCATAGTATTGTAAGTATTGTAAAGTAGTAAGATTATTGTAATATATTAATATGCTTAAAAATTTATTAATTTGTTGTTATATAATGCAAACAATTTTTTTTAATATATTTGCAAAAGAACTGCCCACTATTTCCATTGAAAAGCACATTATATTCTGCCAGAAAGACATTTCCGAATCAACAAAAGTTGTATCTGATTTACTTAAAAGTAAATTGAGTGTTAATAATAACAAAGAAAGAACTAAGATTATAAATGTCTATACTGAAGGATTATTGAAAAAATATACAAATGCAATATTACAAAAAAATAAAAATAAAACAAATGAAAAAAAATCAAAAAAAACTAAAAAATATAATAAACCAACAAAAAAACACTTCTTCTATGTTATAGTGGAAACAGAGGAAGTTAAAGAAGCTGATAAAAAAGATATTTATCCAATTATTAAAATTTCAACTAAAGAATATAAAAATCTGAAACAAACGATTATAAACAAGCTCAAAAATGAAGGTTATACAATTGCAAATAATAAAAATAATGCACGTTATATCTTATCTGTGAAAATTGAAGATATCCTAAGAACAAACGCGCCCTAGAGGAGTCGAACCCCTAACCTTCTGATCCGTAGTCAGACGCTCTATCCAATTGAGCTAAGGGCGCTTAAATTGTTACGTAATTTTATAGAAAATAATCCATTAAAGTCAACAGATAATATTTATAAACAATATAAATCAAGTGCCGAAGGGGGGAGTCGAACCCCCACAGGTGTGACCCCACAGAATCCTGAATCCTGCGCGTCTACCAGTTCCGCCACTTCGGCTAATATATCTCAAATCTATCTATAAGGCGGTTTATTTAACCATATAAATAACAGTAGTGACAAATATATTATGCTTTTTATCAAAAATTGTAAACTACTACAAGCAAGTTTTTCCATGATGTCTCTGCAGTAGCTATATCTACACCTTCTGGAGCCTCATACAGATCCCCTCCTGTTATGATATCTGACTCTAGCCTGATAAGAAATTTATTTTTCATTATGTGATATGTAAACATGCTATCAATTTCAACTCCAACAGTCCTGTTACCATTAAGTGGACTCTTTTTTGATGCTCCAATATAATATACGCCACCGTCCCAATACAGCCTACTTAACCGAGGCGATATAAAATCTAATGAAGTGCTCCAATATGGACCTACCATATTTATACCAAGTGCTCTACCACTCCAAGGATCAATTACCGTTAGCTGAGCATTGAAAGTAGTACCATAACCATTATCAAAAAAATAGTTTGTACCCATATAATCAGCATTCACACCCCACCAAGCCTTGGAATCATGATCATCAGGATTTGTATCCCCTGAAGTATGGGCGAACTTTATGCCAACCATAGTCTCTTTTGCTAACAAATAATCACCTGTAAGGTGAAGAAGCCATGCCTTACGATCAATTGAACGCTTTTCACCATCAGGGGCAATCCTTATTTTCCCACCCTGGTAAATAAAATTTGCAGTATAGCCAAAGGGTTTTGGAGTTTGTTTAAGATATGCCCCTGTATAGAATGAACGAGAATTGCGCCCACCAAGCACATCTTCAGTGCCTTGTCTGAATTGCACATTGTTTTTATCAAGTATTACATACTCATAGAGCATCAAAGATAATGAATCAGTAAAATTATATACTCCTTGCGCTGTAATTGCGTTAATTTCATCCCCCAAGAATTGTGCGCCTGTGTTAATATAACCAAGTCGAAGATGAAAATTTTTAAAAAGATTTTTTTTAGAAACAAAAATACCCTCAAATCCCTCAGGATTGCTAGCAATGTCTCTACCATCAAGCCTACCACTGTTTGAAAACACAAGAAGATTTGGGTCATGGAATGTCGGATCAAGTGGATCGTCAAAGGATAGAGATCCCATCTGAATATCAAAACCATTTAACTTTAATTCAGCATAATAAAAGTCCCACTGATGATACCAACCATGTGGATTACCATCATCAGTATCTAAGTGGCCTGTTGCAATATCTGCTCTTCCGTGAAATGAAAGAATGTCTCCTGTATAAAGGTGAAACCATGGTCTTAACCGCATGTAAGCACGCTGTAACTTATCTCGTTTATTTGATTTGTAGTCAAAATAATTGTATAATGGTTTTCTGCCCATATATACGTCCTTATCACCAATAAGTTCCTGAGAACCAGAATTGGTTGAAGTAAATGAACCTGAATTAGCCATGATAGTTGAACGATTTTCGATTTCAGGTAAATACCACCACCAATAACCATCAACGTTAAATTTTATGAAATCATTAACTTTGAACTCCGTTTCTTTCCAATCGACACTAAATGCTTCTTTTCTCTCATAGTTCATATTCTCCCCTTGACCTGCTATAAGGTTGGGACAAATAAAAAGTAAAATAAACTGAATAATAATAGTTAATAAATAAGGACACCATTTCCTGTTAAGCAAGAGATAAATACTTTTGTACATAAAAACCTCCTTTTTGATAAGTTAATAAAAATACATTAAGTCAAGCTAATCTAAAACAACTACTTCATTCTTATCAGTAAATTGCACATACCAGTCTAATAAATCAAATACTTAATTTAATAAGTACTTATAATCCCTAAAATCTTTATACAACAAATCAACCATAGTTATACTATATTTGCTGTACATATATGAATTTTTGATTTTATACAAGATATTTTTCTTTTATATTATTTAAAAATTGTTCATTTAATCTGCAACATCTATTGGAGAAAGTTCAGATATAATTATTCATGGAACAGAGGTCATGGCAAACGATAAGTTAGATGGAGAAAATCTCAATCTTAAAGTTTTTTTTAATTGGACTCCAGTGGAGAGATTACATACTATGATGTCTCCAACAATTATAAAAAAGTATCTATATATATGCGGCCTTGAGGAGTTCTGGAAGTAATATAAGAAGTAATAAGATAAAAAGTGCCACAGTGCGAACAATTGTAAATATGCTTTGTTTCAAAAAAGACATATATAGTGCAATAAATAGTCCAAGAATGCACTATGAATATAAACTCTTACATACTGAACATAGTCCTCCATTATGCATGGTAAATAAACTTAAAAATAAATACAAATTGTGAATTTTAAAAAAAAAATCTATTTTTTGGTTGAATTCAAGCCTTTTGACAAGTCTTTACTGGTGATAATAACACAAGAAGAGATAGTGCAATAGAGTGTATAAGATAGAATTATGTAAGAGCTATAAAATCATTTAATAAATCATATATTTTTAAAGGCCTTTGAATAATCTCAAAGGCCTTTAAAGGTTGAGTAAAAGGATAATTATGTTATTTCTTTTCTTCTTTTTTTCGATTTTTCTCTTTTTACCTGATAAGTATGCCTCTACAAATGGTAAGCTGAACCCTTTTACAGTAGCAAATATTTTTACAAATGCCTTTTTTGGTAAAGCCTGCCATATTACCATGCCAGCCATAACAAATGNNGAGAGTAAGAATAAGGGCTAATCCTGCTAATGCTCCCAATAATGCTAACCATAATATACTAACCGTTAACATTACTCACCTCCTTATTTACTTTTGTTCTTATTAACTTTTCTTTTTCTACCAGACAGATATGCTTCATTTGGTCTCCATGTAAAATAAAGCATTCTGTTTGCAGCCACCTTTAATCCAACATAAATCTTTTCACATAGTGTATATGCTATTAAGGAAACAGAAATAATTGGAAGAGCCAAAAAGAATATTAACCCTAAAAATATAAAAGAAAAATAACTATTCCTTTAATAGAATCTTTAATTCCTTAATATATCTGGAAAATTCATCCTTAGTAATATCGATATCTTTATAAAAATGACCCATTGCTATTAAAACAATTTTTTTTAGCATAATTTTTTTTCCCAAAGACAAAGGCAAAACATTAATAAAAGTAAAGAGAGTCATATTGTTTCTTGTTATACCATATTTTTTTCTAACTATATTCTCTAAGAATCGAATCAATTGTAGGCACTTATTGGAATAAGCATTTTTTAAACTTTTTAGGATTAACACCATTGTAGATAATAAAATAAAAATGAATAACATAATAATCAAAGCTTTATAAACTAATATTCTTGGATCTTTGTCAAAAGCTTTTCTTAGATTTTCTAAAAGACTTAATTGCTTCTCTAAGTCATAATTTATAACATAAACCCCCCAATAATACTGTATTGAATCAATTAGCATACGCAGTCCTTTAAATCTATTATCTCTATTAACAGTCTCTAGCTCATAAGGGGTGGGATTTATTCTAAGCCACTTATTGTTAATCCAAACTTCTGCCCATATATGTGAGTTCTTAAATGGCACTGTATAATACTTTAAATATTTATTATATTCTCCTCCATAAAATCCACTTATTAATCTCACAGGAATCCCGTTTAATCTCAAAATAACAGCAAATGCTGAAGCAAATAACTCACAATTACCCTTTTTACTTTCAAATAAAAATTCATAAAGTGGATCTTCTGATACAGGCAAATCTTCGACAGTATATACAAATCCATTACCACTCATATATTTTAACGTCCTTTTCATGGTATCTATTTCATTTTTACCTTTTAATCTCTTTGCAAGGTCCGCTATTTTTTCATTAACAAGGGGCATTTTAATATATTTACTTTTGCTAATATATGGTTGATATATCACCTCTGAAACAACTGATCTTACGGTATAATGGATTGGCTTATTCACTTTTTTAGTCATAGATAAAACATGATTTTTTATAGAAATACTATTTTTATGATTAACTACCATTAAAGGTTTATCTAAGGAAACAATATATTTTGTCCCTAAGGGTTGTAAATATATGTCCTGTTCTACAATTTTTTTACTCGTAAATAACGCCTGATCATCTATATAATTTTCCAAATATGTCCATTTTTTCCCATCAAAAGTGTTTAGCTCCACTCCCCTCCAAAATAAATGCTTCTTATTAACTTCTGGCATTTTTGCTCTAAATGCCACTCTATCATCTTGATAGATGCTACTGTTTTCACCTAATTTAATTGTATCAATAAATCCAGATAACGCTTTATCCTGTTTATTTAATATATCAAAAAAGGGATAATTTGAACGCGGAATTACCATAAAAAATAAAATTGTTAAAGGTATAAGTAAAATTGCAAAAATAACAAAATTTTTAATGATAGCAACAAAAGTGCTCTTTTTAAAATAGTAATGAGCATTAAAATCATAAAAACTTAATATTAGTAGCTGCAATATTGATAGGATAATTATTATGAAAGTCAAAATAAGATATGTAATATTTAGCTTTATTAAGGCTGCACCAGCCACCAAGAAAAAGGTGAGAGCTATAATTTGTAAATAATCTCTATTAGCCTTATTTGTTAACAGTTTTATAAACAACAGTAGTATTAAACATCTTAAAAAGACCCTTGCACAATAAGATTGTATAGAAGTTGAATTAACTATTTGATATAATTAGATAATTTTATATAATAGGTGAAAATATTGGAGGATTTATAGTGGAAAAATATAATGAAGAGACATTGGCAGATTCAATGTTAAGTTTAAGGAAGAAAGAAGAGAATTATTTAGATAAAATAGATAAGATAATAGACTGGAATAAAATAAAGAGGATATTAGATAAGAAGTATAAGTGGACGAAGAATGCAGCTGGCAATCCAGCATACCCACCACTTCCAATGTTTAAGATATTACTTCTCG
>DHGE01000058.1:9117-25693 GCA_002402635.1 Deferribacterales bacterium UBA4806 | reverse complement strand
CAGATTTCTCAATTGATACAGTTCCTACTAGTACAGGCCTGCCCTCTTTATTTAACTTAACAATATCATTTACTATAGCATTGTATTTTTCCTTTGCAGTTTTATATATAGAATCAGGATAATCCTTTCTAACCATAGGTTTATGAGTAGGGATAACAATAACATCTAAATTATATATTTCCTTGAATTCGCCAGCTTCAGTATGGGCAGTACCAGTCATACCTGCTAATTTCTTATACATTCTGAAATAATTCTGCAAAGTTATTGAAGCAAGCGTCTGATTTTCACTTTCTATTTCTACTCTTTCTTTTGCCTCTAAAGCTTGGTGTAATCCTTCTGAGTAACGTCTGCCTGGCATAAGCCTACCAGTAAATTCGTCTACAATAATAACTTTCCCATTTTGGACAACATAATCTCTATCAATTTTAAAGATGGCATGAGCTTTAAGGGCATTATTTACAAAATGAAGCGTGTCAATATGTTTTACATCAAAAAGATTGTCAATATTTAAAGCTTTTTCAATTTTATCAATACCAGCATCAGTGAGCTTCACCTGCCTTGCTTTTTCATCTATTGTATAATCAACATCCTTTTTTAATGGCCTTACTACTTCATCTATTTTGTAATATAGAGTTATACTTTCATCAGTTGGTCCACTTATAATAAGTGGCGTTCTTGCCTCATCAATTAATATATTATCTACCTCATCAACTATTGCATATTTTAATTCTCTCTGCACATAGTCTTCAAGCTTATATTTCATATTATCACGCAGATAATCGAAACCAAATTCGCTGTTAGTTCCGTAAGTGATGTCAGCCATATAAGCACTCTTTCTGTCTGTTTCCACTAATTTCGTAGTAAATTTTTCCTTATCATCCCATTCTACCAAATATGAAATTTCATGTTGAAGAACTCCTACCGTTAATCCCAGAAAAAGATAAATTGGCCCCATCCATAAAGCATCCCTCCTTGCTAAATAATCATTGACTGTTACCAGATGAGCACCATTACCTTCTAGGGCATTTAAATATAAGGCAAGAGTAGCGACCAAAGTTTTACCTTCACCAGTTTTCATCTCTGCTATTTTGCCTTTATGTAAAACGTAACCTCCGATTAATTGCACATCAAAATGCCTTAATCCGATAGTTCTTTTTGAAACCTCCCTAACAACTGCAAAGGTGTCTACCAAAATATCATCTAGCCTTTTCCCATGAGCTAATAATTCCTTAAAGGTATAGGTCTTATCTGACAGCTCTTCATTGCTTAATTTACTTATATCAACTTCTTTCGAATTAATTTCCTGAATAACAGGGTTTATTCTCTTAATATACCTGTCATTATAATTACCAATAATTTTTTGAGCTAAATATTTAATCATACCTTTCTCCTAGTCATAGCAAGATTTTCAGTTTTATATATAATCCAGTATATAAAACCCAATATTAATATAGAAGCAAGAACATAGATAGTAGTGGCCTCATACATATTATGCTGTAGTGTTAATATAAGCAAATCTCTTATATATGCAATAAGGGCAACACCAATAAATACAGAAATTCTGAAATCTCCACCTTTTATAAGTTGGATCTCTGTTCTTATTAACTCTGACAAGATCCATAATATTAAGAGAGAACCTAATGATGATATAAGGAATTCATGACTTTTATTTATTGATAAACTTATTAAATCATTGGCTACCGATATAGTTGCTATGGTTGTTAATAGTACGAGTATAGAGATTAACACCACTTGCATAACAAATGAAAATTTTTCTCCCAATTTTACAACCAAACCTCTAAATTTAAGTTCTAAACTATATTCTTTAATTTTTTCTTCTAAATAGGACCTATTTAATATATCAAAATTAAGATCTATTATTTTATGGAATGTTATAAGAAGATTCTTTCTTTCCAAGTCATTACTAAAATTTTGAAACATTTTTTCATGTAAATATCGCCTAGTAAAACTTATCATGATATTAACAGCATCCTGAGATATACCGAATTTTATATGCATTTTACTTGCATGTACAAGTTTTAAAATATAATCATTATCAATATTAAAACTCAAAACCATTGAATACCAATTACTAATTACATTTTCAATGTTTTCAAAAAATTCTTTTCGAGTATATTCATTTGTAACTCTTTTAATTAAATATTCCACAAATTGTTTAGTAAAATCATTTTTATATTTTATAAGTTTTTCACCTATCTTCATCAAATTCGCTCTATCTTTTTCTGAAAGTTCGTATTCTCTCTCAAGCTCTTGTAAATATTTCATAATGGCACCTATAAATTTATTTTATAATATAGAGTGATAAATAAATTAATAACAACATATCACATTGTTTGTTAATTCTTAGTAATGCTTAATGCTAATTTGTATAATCCCTCTGTTACTTTATTAAAAAGATCTAAATATTTTAAGGCATCCTCAAGTTCATTAGGATCATTTAAAAAATCTTTGAAAAATTGGATTTCACTGGCCTTTAAGTATTTAATATGTATATCATTTTTATCTTTTGTTACAATTTCAGCTAAATCTTCTAAGGACATTTTATTAATTTTATCTTTTATTTTTATTAATCTATTAAGCATTTTGTTAACATAATGGGTGATAGTATCATTTACACTTATTATATAGTCATTATGCCCTGGCATAACAGTATAATTATTTAATTTCTTAAGTTTATACAATGATTTACAAAAGGCCTTATAATTATTATATCTTTGCAAACAGTTATTGTAGTCTACATCAATGAGAGGTGTTTGAAATATATTTCTTAAAAGTGTATCCCCAGAGAAAGCAAATCTATCTATAAGATATATTACGTCACTCTGGGAATGATATGGAGTTTTAATATAGTCAATCCCTAGATTGCTAGGTAAATCCTGCTTTTCCAAAATCTCATATCTGTCTGGCACGGGAATTGCGCTTCTTAAATTGTTTAACACATTTTTTATACTTTTCACAAAATTATTAGAAAATCCTAAAGATATGAAAAGATTTTCAAGTGCATTCAGCCATTCGTCTTTTTTCTCAATCAAATATATATCTTTTTCTGACATAAAAATTCTTGCATCGCTGTTCTTTGAAAGAAATTTGATCATTCCAGAATGATCAATGTGAATATGTGTTAAAAACACATAGTCAAGTTTCAATAGATCAACATAATTGAGAAATATTTTTTTTGTGTCTTCTGAAAAAGGACCTGTATCGATCAGCATGTTTTTACCATCACTTTGTATGTAATAAAAATGAACATCACCAACAGAGAAATTAGTTTTTACAGTAAATTTTATCATAACTTCATTATTGTGTTATTTATTGCATCAATTATATAAAGCTTTTAAATACTCCAAAATATTCTTTTTAAACTGTTCATCTATATATTATCGTTGTCAAAGTATATATTTTTACAATAACCAAAAAATCTATGTTGTATTACAAATTACTAATAGATCTATGCAATTATGTGCAGAATCTTTACAATTTATCTTTTTTATCTAATTTAGTTAATTCAATATTAGTTTCCGAAAGCAACTCTGCAGCAAGAGGATCATTGTATTCTTCTTCATAAACAATTCTAGATATTCCTGCATTAATAATCATTTTTGTACAAATTGAGCATGGTTTACAATTTGTATATATTGTAGAATTCTTTAGTGAAACACCATAGTTTGCTGCCTGTATTATAGCATTTTGCTCAGCATGCAAACCTCTACAAAGTTCATGCCTTTCGCCAGAAGGAACTTTCAGTTGTTCTCTAAGACATCCTGTAACTTCACAATGGGTAATATTCCTTGGTACACCATTATAGCCTGTTGCTACAATATGATTATTTACAACTATAACCGCTCCTACATGTCTTCTTAAGCATGTTGAGCGCTTTTTTATTACATTAACTATTTCCATAAAATATTCTTCCCAAGTGGGTCTTATAATACACCTCTATATATAGGAAATTCCTCACACAATGCTCCCACCCGTTTCTGAACTTTCATATATACATCCTCATTGCCTATATTATCTAAAACTTCTGTTATAAGTTCAGCTATAATTTCCATTTCTTTTTCCTTCATTCCCCTGGAAGTAACCGCCGGCGTACCTATTCTTATTCCACTAGTCACCCTGGGGCTTTTATCTTCAAAGGGAACAGTATTTTTATTTACAGTTATACTAGACTTTTCTAGAGCTTCTTCAGCAGATAATCCTGTTATATTTTTACTTCTTAAATCAACTAATAATAGATGGTTATCCGTTCCATTAGATACTAATTTAAAACCTTTCTTTATAAGATTTTCTGCAAGAGTTCTGGCATTTACTAATATTTGTTTTTGATACTTTTTGAAATCATCGCTCATAGCTTCTTTAAATGCCATTGCCTTAGCTGCAATTACATGCATTAATGGGCCTCCCTGAATACCTGGGAATATTGTTGAGTCAATTTTCTTTGCAAATTTTTCTTTGCACAAGATCATGCCTGCTCTTGGTCCCCTGAGTGTTTTATGAGTTGTAGTTGTTACAAAATCAGCATAAGGAACAGGTGAGGGATGCAAGCCTGCTGCTACAAGACCAGCAATATGTGCCATATCGACCATAAAATAGGCATCTACTTTATCAGCTATTTCCCTGAATTTTTTGAAATCAATAACTCTTGGATACGCACTTGCCCCTGCCACAATCATTTTTGGTTTACATTTGTTTGCTAAATCTTCTAATGCATCATAGTCAATTACTTCCTTATCTTGACTTACTCCATAAAATTGTACATTAAAAAATCTACCTGAAAAATTAACAGGACTACCATGTGTAAGGTGCCCTCCATGTGAAAGATTCATCCCAAGTATAGTGTCACCTACGTTAAGAACAGAAAAATAGACGGCCATATTAGCTTGGCTGCCTGAATGAGGTTGTACATTAACGTGTTCTGATTTAAATAGAATCTTTGCTCGATCTATTGCAAGGGTTTCTACCACATCTACATATTTACAGCCACCATAATATCTTTTGCTTGGGTAGCCTTCTGCATATTTATTCGTTAGAACTGACCCTTGAGCTTCAAGTACTGCAGGGCTTACAAAATTTTCACTTGCAATTAATTCAAGCGTATTCTCCTGTCTGTTAATTTCAGAAATCAAAGCATCATACAATTCTTTGTCAGATTCTTTTATTTTACCGTATAAAGACATATTTATTTTCCCCCTAAAAATTCATTCCAATATTTAATAGCTACTTCATCAATTAACTTTACCCTGTTGCTATGCCTTCCGCCTTCGAAATTTGTTGAAAGAAAGACATCCACAATATCCTTAGCCATGCCATCTCCAACCACTCTTTCCCCTATGCATAATATATTAGCATTGTTATGCATACGAGACATCTTTGCAGTATAAGAATTAGAACAGTTAGCTGCTCTAATACCTGGAAACTTATTTGCAACAATAGCCATACCCACACCTGTTCCACATATGAGTATTCCATAAGTGAATTTTTCATATATTATTTTTTCTACTAACTTCAGAGCAAAAATAGGATAATCTACAGACTCCCCAGTATTCACCCCAACATCAACAATGTAATAATTTTTCTCTTTCAAAAAATCAAATATTAATCCTTTTAATTTAAAGCCAGCATGATCAGAAGCTATTACTATTTTAAAATTAGACATTATAATCAGTTTATAACCATAGTAAATCTTCTATAAAATTTCAATACACTTCTATAATTATTCATTTTTATTAAAAAGTGATTTAAACTCCTTAGAATATTCATCTAGCAATCTGTCAAGTATTATTTCAATATCCTTCTGAGCAATTTCTCTTACCTTCTTATACCATCTTCTAATTGTAGATTTTGAAATTCTGTTAACACTTGTTAAAAGTTTCATTATGTACATCTGCTCTCCAGTCAATTCTGAAATTATATATTCAGAAAGTAAAGCAGCTAATTTATAATTTTTAAATATAATCTTATTTTTATTAAATAATGCCAATAACTCAATTGCACTATTTATTTCAAAATCAAAATACCCTCTTATAGTCATAGAAGTAACCAAGTATTTCAATGCTCTCACATAAGAGGCGGTCAAAAAAACAAATTGATCTAAATTTCTAAAATAAATATTTTTGAGATTTTCATATAGGCTATTTATTATTTCATTAATATCATTAAAGGTATCCTCAACAAGAGGATCTTCAGCAAATCTCATATAAGCATTTAAAATTGTATTCCTTGCAGATCTTATATCACCAGTATATAAATGACTTAAAGATAATTCTACATAGTTTTTTGGATCACTATCTCTATTTTTGATAAGCCATCTATAAATGTTTATTGCCTCTTCCTTCTGTCCTAATAACATTTTACACCAAGCAAACTGTCGATTAAATTCATTATTCTTTGGATGTCGTCTGAGGTTTCTTAATATGTATTTTTTTGCTCCACCTATTTCATACTCCTCAATAAGCAAATTTGATAGTTCATGTAATGTATGTTGATTATAGGGATCTCTGCTTAATGATAAATTAAAATATCTTTTTGCACTCTTATATAAGCCTTTTTGATAATTGATCTCTCCAAGATAATAAAATAGTTGAGCTTCTACAAACCTATTTCTTAATCTTCCCTTTAGAGTATCTTTAATAACTTTTTCAGCATGTTCAATATTCCCACTGATAAATAGCTTATCAATTTTTTTGATTATTAAGTATTGTATACGATTATTTTCCTTACGTCTTATCATTATAATATTTTGATTAAACTTAATATTCTATAAACCATCTAAATCTTATTTTTTTGGCAATTAAAGAGATCTTATACATTATAAATTGCTATTAATGTTCTTATATTAATGTATTTTAAAATTTTATAAATAGTTTTTTACTTGACTTTACCAAAATAATTCAATAACTAACTCTAATGGCCTATAATAAAATTAACACCATCATTGATGGCCCATTGCTCTTAAAGCATGCTATACAATCTCATATTGAACCACAATTACCAAGGAATATAATAAATAAACTAGTAAAAAAGAGATTAATAAAAACGATTAAAAAGGCTTACTCGAATGTACCATTCTATAAAGAATATTATGATGGATACAAAATAGATGTTACCAATATTAATTCGGTAAATGACATAAAGAATTTACCATTTTTACTAAAGGAACATGTTAGACAAAATTTTCCAGGCAAATTATTAAATATTCATACTAACTTAGATAAATGTTACATATCAGGGACCACTGGCTCTACTGGGAAATCCGTAAATTTTGCCTATAGTAAAAGTACCTTTTTCTTTTACCTATGTACATCCTTAAGGGTTTATACAATGATCGGATATAAGCCATGGTATAAAATGGCTTTTATTAAATATACTCCTTTGCCGTCACTAAACATTCCATGTTTACCCTTATTTAAGACATATCATATACCATCTATAGCCCCAATAGATAAGCAAATGGAACTTTTACGGGAATATAGGCCAGATCTTTTAGCAGGCTATGCATCTATAATTTATGAAATGGCTCACAATTTGACAGAAAATGACAGAAAAATTATAAGGCCAAAAATTATCTCTTTAAACTCTGAATTATCAACAATAGAGGAACGAGAGTTTATTAGTCAAGCTTTCAGTTGCCCTGTGTATGATGAATACTCAACTGAAGAAACATGGATGATTGCTTCGCAGTGTAAATATAAAAATTATCATATTTTTTTAGACAATGTTTATGTTGAATTTCTAGATGATGAAGGAAAGGATGTGGGTGAAGGAGAGATAGGCGAAATTGTACTTACAACATTAAGAAGCCCAGTAATGCCATTTATAAGATATAAAATAGGCGACATTGGTTCATATACTCTAGAAGAATGTCCCTGTGGCAGGCACTTTCCAGTACTCAAGTCATTTGAGGGAAGGGCAGATGATATATTTATATTACCAAATGGTAAAAAGATTTCATCATTAAAACTACTAAATACTTTTACAAAATTTATAAAAAGCGATCCCAAACTGATGAATGAATTTAAATTTGTTCAGGAAAAATTCGACTACGCTGTTATTTACTTAATACCAGGGGAAGAATATTCTGAAGAGCGTTTTAAAGAGCTCATAAATCAATTAAATATAATATTAGAAAAAATTGTAAAGATTGAAATAAAAATTGTCGATTCTATAAATAATCAAGGGAAAATTAAAAGAAAAGCTATTGAATCCCTTGTTAGTAAGAGAAATAAATAAAAGCTAAATTTAATTACTAATGGAGAGTAAATTTAATAAAAATATTGCCATCCTAATTCAAATTGCATCTTGGTCTTTTGGATTATTGATCGCTATATTTCTTATAATACAAATTGATATAGATGTGTTCAAAAAAGCATTTTCAGAAGCTCACCTTACCCCTTTTATTTTTTTAATGGGTATTTTTGTTTTTTTTTGGCTTTTTTTTGAATCATACAATCTCCTACTTATTGTTAAAAAATATACCCCTAATGCATCCTATAAACATATAACTTTATTAAGGTCTGTAACATATTTACTTATGTTAATAAATTATAATCTTGGTATAGGAGGCATTCTCTTAGGATTATCATTCAAACATGGCTTGAAGATTAAAGATTCAACAGCAATAATTCTACTTTATACTTTTATTGATATTTTGAGTTTATCATTATTAACATTAGCATCTACTACTATAACCGAACAATTTATCCCTAACATTGTTTTTACTGGACTTTTTTTAACATCTCTCGCTATCTTAATTTCAATATTAGCTATTTATCTTATTTTCTTAAATATTAACAAAATTAAAAATTATCTTCCCATATGGATATATAATCTTATTGATTCTATAAAATTTGAGTTATCAAAAATTAGTGCTAGAGATTTCCTTAAATTTACAATTTTTCGTATAATATATTTTTTAAGTTTTACAATTTTCTTTTATTTAACAATCCCATTTTTTCATTTTCATATTCCCTTTATTGGCCTTTTAGCTTTATTGCCTCCCATTTTTTTTATAGGAAACCTTCCTATAACTCCAGCTGGCATTGGAACTATTCAAGCGGCCATGTTGTTTTTTTTCAATGCATATGGTGACTATTCCAAAATTCTTTTATTTTCTATTTCTTATACAACACTACTTATAATATATAGACTGTGCATAGGTTTTATAGGCCTGCTATTTTTTAATAAGAATAAATATCCCTTTGTATCTATTGACAAGTAATTCCCCTATGCATAATGTATATACAAATAAAATGAGGAGAAAATATGTTATCAAAAAGTATTCTTAATCCTTATATTATAGGCTGTATAATATTACTATCCTATTCGCTTGCTTTAAGCTGTGACATTCTTGTTATTTCAACTCAAGCTGCACAAGAGGGAAGACCCATTATTTGGAAAAATAGAGATGACCCAGCAGGATTTTTTATAGGTGTAAGGCGTTTTAAAGCTAACAATCCAGAAATTGGCAGTTATATTTGCATTGAAGAAAAATTATATCCAGATGTTATTTCTATATGTTCAGCTGGCGTTAATGAAGCAGGGCTAGCCATAGCAAATACCTCAGCATATACTGGTTCAGCATTAAAAGAGCTAATCAATGTAGATGAGCCTATTTTAGAAAAAGCTCTTAGCAACTGTAAAACAGTTGAATGCTTTGAGAAATTGCTTATAGGAACGCACAACTATCCAGAGAAGTTTTATGCTACAAGCTCAAATTTTGTTGTTATAGATGCCTTTGGAGGCGCCCTCCACTATGAAGCATATGCTGACTTAAGGGAACCTGTTGATTTTATCAAGCATGATGCCAACATTGAGCATTTTTCAAATAAAACAAATTATATTGATCTTCACGAAATATACGACAGTACAAGTGAAGCAAGATCACACAGAGCAACGGATCTTCTAACTTATTATTTTAATCAAAATGAGCTCACACCAAAAACTGTGATGCAGGAAATCTCAAAAGATGTATGCGATAATGATACCTCTCAGAACTTAACGAATTTTAATACCAGGTATTGTATTAGCAGAGCATATACAAGATTGGGTGTTGTAATTGAAGGAGTAGCTCCAGGAGAGGATCCTAACTTATCAACAATGTGGGTAAATTTAGGAGAGCCTTCTGTGGGAGTTTTTGTACCATTATATCCAGCTGCTCATTTTTTACCAAAGGCTGTTAAAACCAATGCACTTGGTTCAGCACCTTTTAACGTCGCTATTATTGATAAAGAGTTAGAAATTTATAGCAACAACGGTAGTCTAAATCGGTATGTTGAAATTCCTGGAATTAAGGATATGACGATGAATAAAGAAAAATTAATTGAATGGCAAAAAACAACCTTTGATATAGAAAATAATTTAATAGATGGAGACAAGAGGATAAAAGAATATATCAAAAATGTAAAGGATCCTAAGAAAGTGGAAGAAATATTAAAAACCTTTTCAAATGATGCTGTAAACTATGCCTATGAAACATATACCGGTAAAAATAATATACCCATTAGAAGCAATATCAATTCCTTTAAAATATGGCTGAAATCTGCTTACAGAAATGCTGATTCACTTGTTATGAATATATTAGGGTATTCAATATAACTAAAGACTTGATATTTCCAAGCCATATATTATGCTATATATATGTGCTCTAGGAGGATTTATGGAGGATAGAGCGAAACTTGAAGAAACTACCACTAAGTTGAAAACTTCTGAAATTGAACAGTACCTATTGATTGATAAATGGCCCTATTTTTATTATGCAATTGATTTAAGAAAAGTAAAGTTAACGCCTGACCATCCAATAACTTTAGCATGTAAATATGTTGAAGATTCAACGTGGCAAGCTCAAGAAAATTTTTTTGATTATCTAAAAAAAAGAGATTATCTCGTTTTTATAACTTATAAAAATGAGGTTATAGCATTTGCATTAGGTGCAACATGGGAAGAACAGATATATGGGATGTTCACTGTTGACGAAATTATGGTAAAACCTGAATTCCAGGGGAAAAAATTGTCAAAAAAACTAAGTCTATTGCTAATGTATCTATTAAATAGATATTATGCCAAAAAAGATAACATTAAGTATGTAATAGGACTTGGAACAAGCTGTAATCCAAAGACAATGATAATGTTTTATAATTATAGATATTTACTTCTGGAAACAAACTATAACCCCAAAAAAACCTTAAAGAAAATTGCTTGGCATTATATTAGACGTTACGGGTATACACCATTATTAGATGATAACCCCTTCTTTCTAAAAAATATGTATCCTGGTTCTCACAAAAGATTAGAACCTGTAAATAAAGAACACATAATTCTTAAGTATGCCCCACCAGATTTTGACTATATCAAAAGAGGAGATTGCATGCTCTTATCAGGAAGACAATATGCTAAGATTGGGTATTTTATTACATATATCGGTGTTATCCTATATTTAGGTATTGAAGGGATAAGACATAGAAATCCTGGATGGGCTCACTGGGAAAGTTAAGATTGATAGGAAAATACTATCTTAACTATTTGTCTTCTTTATAAATCTTTTTATTGGTTTTCGACAGTAAATACTTTCAATTTTTTAGATAATCTAGATTTTCTGCGTGCAGCTGCATTCTTGTGAATTACACCTTTTGATGCAGTTCTATCTATAATTTTAGCAGCCATTTTGTATGCTTCTACCGCTGCTTCTTTATTCTCCTGCTCCAGTGAAGTTAAAAATTTTTTAATATATGTCTTCATCCTAGATTTATATGATTTATTTCTTAGTCTAGCCTTTTCACTTTGCCTTATTCTTTTTTTTGCTGAAGCCGAATGTGCCATAATTACTCTCCTACTTCTTTATATGAATTTTGGAACATAACAAAAAATTCAAAACAAGTCAAGATTAATTGTAATCCCAAGCTGTTAAATATTTATTTGACATTTATATAGAAATAAATAAAAGTGAATAATACTTTTTGAGGAAAAAAAGAGATGAAAAAAGAAGAATGGAAAAATAGATATGGCTTTTTATTAGCAGCTATTGGCTCTGCAGTTGGATTGGGTAATATATGGAGGTTTCCCTATCTGACATATGATAATGGGGGAGGTGCATTTCTTCTCCTCTACTTTTTTGCATTAATAACAGCTGGTATTCCCATCCTCATTTTAGAATTTACCATTGGTCATAAATACAAAGGATCTGCTCCATTAGTATTTGCAAAAATCAATAAAAAATGGGAGTTTATTGGATGGTGGCAAATTCTTATCAGTGTTGTAATATCTATATATTATTCTGTTGTAATAGCCTGGGCTGTTAATTATTTTTTATTTGCCTTTAATCTATCTTGGGGATCAGATACAGTTAACTTCTTCTTAAATAATTTTCTAAAAATTTCTGGTTCACCCTTTGAATTAAATGGTATGAGGTACAACGTAACGTTATCAATAATATGTGTTTGGCTTTTCTCATATATCATTCTTAATAGTGGGATAAGGCGTGGAATTGAATTTGTAAATAAATTTTTGATGCCCACCCTCTTTATTATAATGATTATAATAGTCATTAGAGGGATTTTCCTGCCAGGCTCATCTATTGGCTTAAATTTACTTTTCACACCAGATTTTTCAAAAATATTTGATGGCAGCGCTTGGGTTGATGCATATGGACAGGTATTTTTCTCATTATCTGTAGCCTTTGCTATTATGATAACATATTCAAGTTATCTGCCAAAAAACGCAGATATTACAAACAATGCTTTTATTACTGGTCTTATGGATTGTGGGTTCAGCTTACTTGCTGCTACAGCTGTTTTTTCGGTAGTTGGGTTTATGGCGTTTAAAAGTGGGGGAGTTATTCCAGAAAATCTTTCAGGAGTTTTCTTAGCATTTGCAACAATACCAGAGGCTATTAATCAGATGCCCTATCTCGCAGCACTTATTGGAGTGCTCTTTTTTCTTGCTATAATTTTTGCTGGGTTTACATCTGAAATATCAATAATTGAAACTGTAATATCGGCATTTATGGATAAACTACATAGGCCCAGAAAAATTATTACATCTATATATTGCACTATTGGATGCATGATAAGTCTTATTTTTACAACAGGCGCTGGTCTCTTGATTTTGGATATAGTTGACCACTTTATAAATAATTTTGGTATTGTTTTATCTGGTTTTTTTGAGGTTTTGTTATTAGGATGGTTTTTTAATATAACTATGTTAAAAAAACATGCAAATGCCGTTTCTGATATAAAAATAGGAATATGGTGGGACGGTTTTATTAAATACATAACACCACTTATACTTTTTATGACATTATGTCTTAATTTTTATTCAGACATTGTAAAACCCTATGGCGGATACTCAATTAATGCCCTACTCTATCTTGGCTGGTGTGTTGTTGCATTTTTAATAATATTGGCTTATTTGCTCACAAGACTTAACTGGTATAATAAAGATATATTCAAGGAACTGCTATGAAGATCTCTGCTCTTATTACAATGATTTTGTCATATGTTACTATTTTTGGTGCAGCTTTTATTTTCATATATATAGCACTTAAATCAAAAAATAATGATAAATGATCTATAAATTCCTTTATTTATCATACAATTATAGAATATTTTAATGTTAATATCATAATATATTATTAATTTACTAATAAATATACATATTTCACTTGATTAATATTATTTAATGATGTTAAAATATATTATGAAACATTTAAAGGTTTATATGATTGTAATGATTTTTATATTACCATCATTTTCACACACAGAGGAATTAAATATGAATTTCACTTTAAATGCTGAAATTGCAGAGACTCTAGCACTTTTACCTTTCAACTGTATTCAAAAAGAATACCCAAATAAACCAGACCATGTTATTACAGGACAAAATGATATTAAATCACCAAAACAGCTGCATCCATCCTTTTATGGTTGCTATGATTGGCATTCATCTGTGCATGGTCATTGGCTACTAGTATACTTGTTAAAAAATTTTCCACAATTGAAAATTGCAAGCAATATTATTAACAGACTTAATGAGAATATAACAATGGAAAATATATTAAAAGAGATTGAATATATAAATAATGAAAATAGAAAGAGTTTTGAAAGACCCTACGGTTGGGCATGGCTGCTAAAACTCTATGAAGAAACATATCTATGGCAAGATGAAAATGCAAAAAAATGGAAACATGCTTTAGAACCTTTAGCAAAAGAAATTTCAAACAAATTTTTAGTTTATTTTCCTAGCCAAACTTATCCTATCAGAACTGGCCTTCATCCAAATACAGCCTTTGGTTTCTCATTCGCTTTAGACTATGCAAGAACTACAGGAGACGAAGCCATAGAAAAACTTATAATAGAAAGATCTAACAGTTACTTTATTAATGATAAAAATTGTCCTGCAGAATTTGAACCAAATGGCAATGATTTTTTATCACCATGCCTAATAGAAGCCGATTTAATGCGTAAAATTCTTTCAAAAGAAGAATTTTCTAAGTGGTTTCACACCTTTTTACCAAATATAGCAAGTGGTGAACCAAAGACTTTACTTACTCCTGCTGTAGTTGGAGACAGATCGGATCCACAAATTGTTCATTTAGATGGATTAAATTTGAGTAGAGCTTGGTGCATGTATAATATAGGGAAAGCTTTGGATGATAGTGATCCAGCTAAAATTGTTCTTCTAAATGCAGCAAAATTACATGCAACAGATGCCCTTTCAAATGTAGCAAGTGGGTTTTATGAGGGAGAGCATTGGCTTGCAACCTTTGCAGTATATATGCTCGATGTTTTTAATAATCAGTAATTAACATAAAAAGGCTTGCCTTGCCCTATTAAATCCCTAATAATTTGAAATTATTAGTTATCAAGATCAATATATAGTTTACCATTCCTAATTATCTTTGCTTTTGTCGGATAATCTCCTATCAAATAGAGTATTATCTTTATATTATAATCCAGACTTGTATTGTGATATTCTTTTAAAGCATCCTCGATTTTTTTCCCATCAACAACTTTTAAATCAATAACCTTTTCTACCGGTTCATTTCCAAACCATTCAAACAGATCAGGCGACCTTATATAAGCATAATCCCTACCATAATTTTCATTAATACTGTATACAAGTGGATTAAGAGCTGGTTCATTGTGAACAGGTTCATATTCAATCTTTACATATTCTATTCTGAAACCATAAACAGGCCAGCCTGTAGAAAATAATTGCAATAAATTTAAAGGCACTGAAGAAGTGGGGTTCCCAAAATAGTCTCCAATTCCTGCTACTAAGCTTGAAACAACTAAGGGGAATTGTTTTGTGGGAAGAAAAAAACGTGAAGTTGAACCACAAAATAAATAATCAACTAAATTAGGTTCACTGACCTTATTGCACATTGGATTTCCACCAACTGGCAAACAGCTGTCAGTGTTGTTATCACTACAATAAGCATCTGATATGTCTTGAAAGGGTTTTGATAGTATGTTCCTTAGCTGTTGTATTTCACTATCCTGGGGGCTAACTACCCACTGTTCAATAGCATTCTCTATAGTGTCATATAGAGTGTTCTCTAATTTATTAAATTTAATACGCAGTGTTACAACAGCGTCCTGAGCACCTGTTTCATCACGGTATGTTTCAACTCTATCTGGAATAATGTCACTAAACTCAGCTTCCATGTTACTACGAAAATATAATCCACTTGAAGTGCAATAAAGGGGTCTGCAGGCTCTATCACAACCAGCTATGTTATATGGCACTTCAAAGAGATGGAGTTTTTTCATTACACCTGTTTTAAACTCAAAAATATTAAAGTCAGTATTAACTAAATATTCATAATCATCATCACCCCACGTGAGTAGCATTAATTCATTGTAGTCTGGAGCCGGAAAATCATCTAACAGTACATTATACTTGTTAATATTTCCTACTGTAACCAGTCCTCCAAAAGTAGGTAAATTATGATCCGAAATAGGAGGTGTCGTCACATTATCAAGATTAGTAAAATGCATAGTTCCTGGATGAATAAGAATTTCAGAAATACTTGATGTGAGATTATCAAAAAGGCCGAATCCTGCAATATTCCTGTTTTTAACCACTTGAAAATTAATATTAAAGTTAAATGGCGTTGGACCACACTCTAACACCTTTCTACCTGCAGCATCTGTTGTTTCACTCAGTTTCTTATATAGATAAAATTTAATTGGATAATTCTCATAAAAACCAACAACTGAGACAGTATCGAGATCAACAAAGCCTGTGCTATTATCCATTACTGAATTATTTTGCGCAGTCCCAATAATTGAGTGCAATATAAAATAGCATATAAAGGAGACAAAATATAGTTTATTCATATTAAGCTTATTCCTCGTAAATTTATTATAACATAACATATATTTTATGTTTATTGCAATCTACTATTGAATAACTTTTAATTTAATAATAACTTTAAAAAATATGAAAAAATTAGTGTTTACGTTACTTCTTTTATTTACTAATGTCAGATTTATATATTTATTAGAAATCCCGAATGACCCATATCTGCCAGCACAGGTTTATCTCTACAATAAAGATA
>DHGE01000058.1:0-9091 GCA_002402635.1 Deferribacterales bacterium UBA4806 | reverse complement strand
ATAAAAATTTCCCCATTATAGCTGTAATTGATACTGATTTTGATATTTACGATAATGATACAATAAATAGTTTTTATATTAACAGTAATGAAATTCCTGGTAATAATATAGATGATGACAATAACGGATGGGTAGACGATTATAAAATTATAAATATAGCAGATGAAAAAACCTATAAAATAAAAAATCCTATTGAAAGTTGGAAAGAAAATATAATAGAACAATTAGGTGAATGCATATATTTAACAAAATACCCTCCTGTAGATAAATATGATAGAAACCCCTATTATCATGGTCAAGTTGTATCATCTATTATTGCCAGTTCCCAGAATAATAATATCGGAATGACAGGTATTGTCCCTGAAGTTATAAAAGTTTTGCCCATATTGGCTGGACACAAGCAAGGTTTGCAATGGACTGCAATAAGAAGAGCTATTGACTATATAATAGATATGAAAAAAAGTGGTTTAAATATAGTGGCAATTAATATGAGTTTTGGCGGAACCTTTTTTGAAGATAACATTTTTGGAAAAGATGCATTCATAGGTGGAAAAAATAATTTAGAAAATAAATTGAGAGCATTAAATGAAAATGAAATATTATATATAACGGCAGCAGGTAACTACTACCATAACATCGACATAACTGAACTTTATCCATCCTCTTATGGACTTGACAATGGCATTGTTGTTGGTGCTGCCACAGCAAATGGCAGAAGATCTGCACCATCAAATTATGGTGTGGAAAGTGTAGATATTTTTGCTGTAGCTCAATTTGATAATAAAACTGTAAATCTTAATGATTATTTTTATAGACTCATAGAAATTGAAGAAATTCCATATACTTCTTTTGCAACAGCTATTGTTTCAGGAATTGTTGGTATAGCAAATCTTCTGTTTCCAGAATGTAATTATTTACAAATAAAAAAAATTATTTTGGAGAGTTTTGAACCTATTAAATATTTAAATAGAATGGCCAGGTATCCTGGTATTGTAAAACTATCAGGAGAAAATGGTGTCGGATTGATCTCTGATGGAATATTAAACACTAAACTCATAGAGAAATACTGTAAATAGGAAATACTACCTCATTAATGACGATTTTAAAAATAGCTCCACTTTTTTTATCATTGCCATTCACTTTTGATAATTAAAAAAATTTTTAATGTCGACCAACTCTCATTATACTTAGCAATTTAATCAACCATTTATACCCTTCCTTGTTAATACATTTCCAAGGATATAAAAACATGTGCCTTCAGTACTAACTATAATGTTGGTAAACTAGGGCGATAGTAAATACCATTAGATCAGTTGATATAATATTTTTTAAACAAGACCAAGTTCCAACATAGCTTTTGCTACTTTTAAAAACCCTGCAATATTAGCACCTTTGACATAATTCCCTTGTGCACCAAATTCTTCAGCTGTAGAATAACACAAATCATGGATCCCCTTCATTATCTCCTGAAGTCTCCTCTCGGTAAACTTAAAACTCCAAGAATCCCTAGAAGCATTTTGTTGCATCTCCAAAGCTGAAGTTGCAACTCCACCTGCATTAGCTGCCTTACCAGGTCCATAAGCAATTCCCGCTTCCAGAAAAACTTTTACACCCTCAGGTGTTGTTGGCATATTTGCACCTTCCACAACAGCAATACATCCATTTTTTACTAACTTTGTAGCATCCTTTCCATTGAGTTCATTTTCTGTGGCACATGGGAGAGCTATTTTACATGGAATCTCCCAAATATTCCCCTTTTCAATGTATTTTGATTCTTTATGATATTTTTTATACTCTCTTATTCTTCCTCTTTCTATCTCTTTGATTTGTTTTATAAGATTTAAATCTACTCCTGTTTCGTCATAAATATATCCATCAGAATCTGAACATGCTACAACTCGAGCTCCTAATTGTTCTAATTTTTCCATTGCATAAATAGCAACATTCCCTGATCCTGAAACTATACATGTTTTACCCTCAACATTCTCTTTAAGTACATTAAGCATCTCCTTTAAAAAATAGACAACGCCATAACCTGTGGACTCTTTTCTCACCATAGATCCACCAATATTTAGACTCTTACCTGTTAACACTCCAGACTCGTATCTATTTGTAATACGTTTATATTGCCCAAATAAAAAGTTTATTTCTCTACTTCCAACACCTATATCTCCGGCAGGCACATCAGTATATTCACCAATATACCTGTACAACTCTATCATAAAGCTTTGACAAAAAGACATTATTTCGTCTTCACTTTTCCCTTTGGGGTCAAAATCAGATCCACCTTTTGCCCCACCTATAGGCATTCCCGTTAAAGCATTCTTAAATATCTGCTCAAATCCTAAAAATTTTATAACACTTAATGTGACAGATGGATGAAATCTTAATCCACCTTTATATGGGCCTAAGGCACTATTAAACTCAACCCTGAAACCTCTATTAATGTTAACTTCTCCCTTGTCATTTCTCCAGGGTATCCTAAAAATGATCTGTCTTTCTGGCTCACATATTCTCTCAATTATTTTTTTATCAACAAATTCTGGATATTTCACTAAAGCTGGGCCTAATGATTGCAATACTTCCATAGCAGCTTGATGAAATTCATTTTCACCAGGGTTTTTACGAACAACTTCCTGATAAAGTTCTTCAATTTTCTCTTGCACTGCCATATTTACCCCCATTTTAATTTCTTATATTTATGCATTTATAACATTATTTTTTAATTTTTTAAACATATTTTACTTAACAATGTAAAATTCTATTCATATATAACTAAATTAAAGATTATGTCCTATAATTCCTTATAAAGCTGGATAACCTCCTGTATAATATGAATCAAGCAAGTTCCTTTTTAAAACATAAAGGGACAAGTTTTAAAAATTATACAAAGTAAGCAACCTGAAGGAAGCGGATAGAGAAAAAGTGAAAAGATTCTAAAAGAAATTAAAAAAAATAATTGATGGAGTATCGTTGATGAAATTTTATAATGAGGGAATCTGTTAATATGGTATCTGGATTAATATCGCAGAAATTGTTAGAGAAGAATGTAACAGAGTATTTGGAAAACACTTTAAAAATCCTCATATATCTTTTAATATTATTGAAATGATTACTTTACCAAGTTTAATTTTATTTATATTTCTGTTATGTAGCATCCCGCATAAATTGATGAGGGATTATTGAACTCATTTAAGAAAGCATGTGTTAATAAAAATATGAACGACACCTTAGCTTCTATTATAAAACATATATAAAAGTACAGATAAAAAAATGAATAAAAAAACAAGAAGAATTTCTTATTAACACACCCAAGTTTCAAGAATTGACTCTTACAGATTTATTAGAAAAGCGACTTGACTATTGTTATTTCAAATTTTAAGAGAAATTATTAGAATTATTACAAATTTTTCCTTATATTATATTTTTTATTGTAATATATATAATATAAATAGGCATCACTAAGAGATAGGCATTATGAATTATAAATTTAAAGGTGCACAGAATTTTACAGTTGGTTTTGAATTAGAGTGTATGATTGTTGACAATGTTAACTTTCATCCTCTTAGAAAATTCGAAGAAATTTATAGTAATATAAATATTGAATTAAAAAAGTATTTTCATCGTGAGTTTTTCCAATCGATGATAGAATTATCTTCTCCAATATTTTATAATTTAAATGAAATAGTCCCTTTCTTTAATAAAATTACATATGAATTAATACGTCAAAAATCTACTATTGGTTTTGAAGTTTTTGCACTTGGAATACATCCCTTTTTATATAAAGAGGATGTTAAATTTACAAAAAATAGTCGATATAAAATGTTGCATAAAGAACTTCAAGAATTATTAAGACGTTTTATTATTAATGGTTTACATATACATATAGGATTACCTGATAAGAAAACAGCAATAAACGCCTTTAATCTTATTAATTATTATATGCCTCTATTTCTTGCAATGTCTGCTTCTTCGCCATTTTATGAAGAAAAATATTCAGGAATGCATTCTTTTAGAAGTAGTATATTTGAATCTTTACCCAGAGGAGGGCTACCTGAGTATATTTACAATTATGGTGAGTTCATTGAAATGATAGAAATCTTAGAAAAAACTGGATTCATTAAATCATATAGAGATATATGGTGCGACACAAGATTAAGACCTGATTTGGGAACAGTAGAATTAAGGGCTTGCGATGCTATTAACTCCATCGATAGGATACTTGCTATTATTACATTAATGCAAGCCCTCTGTTTTTATGCACAATACAGAGATATGTGTAAATACAACCATCTTATATGTAAACAAAACAAGTGGAATGCTGTAAGATATGCATTGGATGGCAAATTTATAACTTTGAAGGGAGAACTAAAAACTTTGAGAGATGTTGGTTTTGAATTATTAGATAGGTTGAACAACTCTAATATCTTCCATACTTTAAAAACAGAAGATTATATAGTTAATATACAAAAATATTTAACTAATAAAACTATTTCTCAGAATCTAATTGAAAGATATAAAAGTGAAAAAAACATAAGGAATATTATTAATCAAGGATTTATTAAGTAAATGAAAGGGATTGTTGCTGCTGGTGACAGACTTTCCGCTAGAGCTGGAGCAGAAATATTAAAGAAAGGTGGCAATGCCTTTGATTGTCTGGCAGCCACACTGTTTGCTGCATATATGGCAGAGCCTGCTTTAACAAGCCCTGCAGGAGGGGGTATTCTGTTAATCTATGATAGACAGAGAAACATAAAATCCTATGACTTTTTCGTTAATACACCAACAAATATTTTAGAAAAAAGGGACTTTTCCCCCATAATAGTTGATTTTGGAAGTGCAAAACAAACCTTCCATATAGGCCATGCATCAATAGCAGTTCCAGGAGTTTTGATGGGAGTCTTAAAGGTCCATAATAAGTATGGTGTGCTTTCTCTTAAAGAAGTATTGCAACCTGCTATAAAATATGCCCAGGAAGGCGTCTATATTTCTCCTTTTCAAAGCTATGTATTAGAGATTTTAAAACCTATCTTTCTATCTAATAAAGAAGCTTTAAAAATCTTTACAAACAATGGCAACCTCATCGGAAGTAATGTTTTATGGGGGAATTCTGATTACGCTAAATTTTTAAAAAAAATAATAAAAGAAGGTCATAATTTGCTTTACAAAGGTGAGATCGCTGAAAAATTTGTTGATATCTGTATAAAAAACAATGGTTTAATCAGAATGGATGACTTAAGCAATTATAAAGTTATTATTAAAAGTCCCTTAAAAATAAAATTTCTTGACTACGAAATCCTAACACCTCCACCTTCTTCAATAGGGGGAATTCTTATATCAGTTGCTTTAAAAATGATGGAAAATATTAACATCGATAAATGGGGATCAATGACGCATGTTGAATCTTTAATAAAAGTTATGGAAATAAGCAGACATTTTAGAGAAAATATTTTAAAAGAAAATAAGGATAATTGCTCCCACTTTTTAGAACAAAAGTTTATTAATAACCTAAAGACTGATTATAACAAGCTATTTAAATCAACAGGCAATACCACTCATATCAGCGTTTTAGATGATGATGGTAATGCTCTATCATGCACAACTTCCATTGGAGAAGGTTCAGGTATAATTATTCCAGAGACAGGTATTATGACAAACAATATGTTGGGTGAAGAAGACCTCAACCCTGACGGTTTTTTCAATTGGAATCCAGGTGAGAGGCTTTATACAATGATGTCTCCTACAATTATAGTTAAAAACGATAACATATATGCTGCATTAGGAAGTTCTGGGAGTAATAGGATAAGAAGTGCTATAATCCAAACAGTTGTGAATCTTCTATACTACAAGCAAGACATATATAGTGCAATAAACAACCCAAGAATACATTATGAATCAGGGATATTATACATTGAACCAGGATTCCCATTAGAGACAATAAGTGGCCTGAGAAACAAATATAAAGTTGTAGAATTTAAAGAAAAAAATCTATTTTTTGGGGGTGTTCAAGCAGTTTGTCAGAAATTTACTGGTGCCGGTGACATAAGGAGAGGTGGTGCCGTTGAGTATGTAAACAGTATATAGATTGAGACCCTTCATTGGCCAATTTAAAGCTAATCTAAACTGACACAAAACTATAAACACTCCTATTCTTTATTGTTTTGCATCTTTATTATAAACTATTTCACCCATACAAATTGTCATAATAACATTAATGTTTTCATCTATTACGACGATATCAGCATCTTTGCCAACATCAATTGACCCTTTCTTGTCATAAACATTTAATAATTTTGCGGGATTCTCTGAAACCATTGGAATTATATCTGATAAAGTTAATTTCGTAATATCTAACATATTTTTTACTGCATTGTTTAATTTAAGGAGACTTCCTGCTAGTGTCCCATCCTCTAATCTCGCCGTGTTTTTATCAACAAATATCTTTTTTCCACCAAATTCATACTCACCTGGACCTAACCCCTTAGCTCTCATAGCATCGCTTATTAGAGCGATTCTATCTCTACCCAACATCTTATAAATAAAATTAATTATTGCCTCATTCAGATGAAATTTGTCTACAATTATTTCTGCAGTTACCTTTTTATTATGCTGCAACACAGCTAAGGCAGCACCTGGTAATCTATGGTCTATACCACTCATAGCATTAAAAAGATGTGTTACAAGCTTTATGCCTTCATTAAATGCTTTACAAGCCACTTCATAGGAACAATTGGTGTGACCCAATGATAAAATTACTTTTTCTCTAAATTTTTTGATAAAATGGAATGCTCCAGGTAATTCTGGGGCAAGAGTGACAATCTTTATATTATCACCACTTAGGTGCTGCCATTTTTCAAAAAGATCTATATCTGGGTTTAATATATATTCTTTATTGTGTGCACCAGCTTTTTCTTTTGAGATAAAGGGCCCCTCTAAATTTATACCTAAAAGCGCTGCCCCTATAAAATCATTTTTTTTAAAAAAACCCTTAGCAATGGAAAGTGTTTTTTCCGTAGTTATAAAATCACTTGTAATTGTTGTGGCTAAAAATGCGGTAACTCCCTCTGTAGCCAAATTCTCACACATTTTATTAAATACATCTATATTACAATCCATTGTATCAACACCCATTAAGCCATGAAGATGTAAGTCAATCATACCTGGAATAACTTTATAGTTTCTTGAAAAATTTATTATTTCTACATTCTCCTGCTTTATATTGTTTAATCCCTTTTTATCTAGAACAGCCTGTATAATACCATTCTCAATATATACTCCACCATTAATTATTTTATTACTAGTATAAATTGAAGGGCATGTAATCAGCAGCCTTTTAGATCTTCTACTCATCAAACTTCCAAAACCATGTATATTTTAGTATTGACAGATATGGTTTTCTTTTCAATTATGTATGTTATAATACTTTATACATATTTGGAATAAAATAATGAAATATTTAAAATCCCTTGGTTGGACTGAAGAAGAACACAATATTTTGCAATCATGGCTAGATTTTGCTACACACATCGGAATTTCCGAAGAAAGCATATTTCTCCATTTAAAAAAACTTAACATGGATTTAAGTAATATAAGCTGTTGGTTTGATGTAATCATTACTAAAATTAATGAAACTATCTTCAAAGAAGCCTTAAAGATATTTAGAGAAGGCAGTTTTTATCCCGATAAGGAAACTAATAGGAAGTTTAGGGAGTATTTTCAAGTTGTTCTACAAGATAATGTTTATGATTATTTTCCTAAAATAAATGAAAAACATGTCATGTTTAACAATATATTAGATGAAATAATTACTGACATCTCTATTAAGAAACCTAAAGAAGAGTTAGGCAAATTACTTTTTGAAAAGATATGTAATAAATTTGAAAATCAATACAGTATAACAAAATAAATAGCTATTAATAAGAATCTATATTAATGCTTTTCTGTCACATATAGAATAGTATAAAGCAGAAAGTAAGCCGTTGTACAGACTAATGAAAAAAGACAAAATATACAAAAACCCTTAATAATAAAAGCCTGATAATATAAAAAATAAAGAGAAAATATAAAACCAAGTGTTGAGATAATTAGCGCTACTACAATAACCTTACCTTTGAATATATATAAAGAAAAAAATATTAACAAAAGGTAGTAAATAATACCATATACAGATATATGGATTCCAAAAATTTTTAAAGAGAAATCATCACATATACTATTTGTGCAGAGTTGCTCAAATAAATGGAATTTCGGACCATTATATGTTAAATATAACGAATCAATTAGACCTAAAAAAGCAATAATTAGCAAAATGACTGCATATAACTTAATTTTCATAACCACTAAAATATAGTGTATATATTGTAGTGTCAATACAATACAATATTATTCAATTTAGCATACTGTTAAAAGCTTCTACAAAATCGCTATTATCATTAAAATTGTCTATTCTTACAGCATCAATATGATAGTCTCTTAATTTTTTAATATAAAGCTGATCAATTTCATATACCGTTTCTATATGATCACTTATAAAAGTGATAGGGACAAATATTACTTTCTTTACCTTGTCCCTGATTAAGTTTTCAACTACAACATGAGTATAAGGTTGCAGCCATTTGCCATATGTTGCTTTACTTTGATAAGTTAGATAATAATTTAGGGGCAATTGTGGTTCTAATAGTTTAAGAATAATATTAATATGGTCTCTAAGTTGTACACTATATAGATCACCACTCTTTTGTGTATAAAGGGGAAGAGAATGTGCCGCAAATACCAACACAGTTTCCTTTAAAGTTGTATTAATTAGGCTTGCAGCATAGAGAATTCTTTCTTTTATTAACTCATTGAATTTATGGTTATCATACCAATATGTACTCAACTTAATGGATGATGAAAAAGGTTTCTTTAAAGTTTCTTTAAAAAATCTTTTTATACAGACACCTGCAGTTGTAAATGAATAATGTGGATAAAGGGTATAAACAAATACATTATCAAAGGTCTCTAATAAGTCATCATTAAAAAGTTCTTCAATATATGGGGGAGTATAACACATCCCATATTTTATTATAAGATCTCTTCCATGGGTCTCCTT
>DHGE01000049.1:37650-40165 GCA_002402635.1 Deferribacterales bacterium UBA4806 | reverse complement strand
TATTTGCCCGTAGGGCGCAAGGTATGGCAATGTGTACACATTCGTTCCCATTGCCACCTTGCCCGACTCCGTCGGGTGGAGCTACGCAGTTTTTTTTAATTTTGTTTATAATAACTATACCAATACTACAATGATTCATTCGAATAAAGTTAAACTAAGGTATAAGAACATTCATATAAGGTTAACTGAAGAAGAATTTAACCTTATTTCCGCTCAAGCCAATAAGTTTAATACAACAAAAACCAAACTTATTGTAAACTCCGTATCTAAAACACAATCCCTTTTACCTTTTGCTAACAAGGAAGAAATATCCGAACTACGTCGTATTGGTATCAACATAAATCAAATAGCCAGGATACTCAATACAAATTCTCGAACTCTTTCTTTACCCGAAATTTCTAAAAATATTAACAATACATTAGAAAATCTTAATTTTTTACTTTCTAAAATACACGGTAATCTTTAACTTTTTTAAATTATTTTATATGATAGCTGCTATTCACCGTTCAGGAAAAACAAGTTACTTTGTTGCTAAATACTTACTTGAAAAGGTTGAAAACAACAATGGTTACATCCTAAATTCTACTTTATCTATACCGCATCATAGTATAGATCCTCTTTCTATATCTCGAGAATTTAACTCTATATGTTCTCTTAATGAACGAGTAAAGAATACTTACATGCACATTTCATTAAACTTTGCTCCTAATGAAGATGTTAATGATGATACTTTTAACCAAATCATAGATAGTTACCTACTTGATATGGGATATTCAAATTGTCCTTTCATAGCCATAAGACATACAGATAATCACCCCCATGTTCACCTATTACTATCTACAGTTGATATTAATGGCAATTGGATTAATAACTCAAAAAACTATGATCGTAGTTTTAAGGTTTCTCGTACAATTGAGAAAAACTTTAACCTTAATCCCTTACCCCATACAAATGCATCCAGATTTTTACTTTCAGAGAAAAACGCTTCACTTTACTCTTTCCGTAATGCATTTATTAGAGCATCCAAGTCACCTAATTACAAAAATACTCTTTATGATCTCATGGGTAAATCTTTTTTCAATAAATTTCTTTATCATAAAAATATTTCCAATAAAGAAGCAATCAACATTCTTGGTGAAGAACTTTTCCACAGGGTTTCAAATTTTTTACTTGAGAAAAAATTCTTGAATAAATCTTTTAAAGAACAAATTATCTTAGATATATCCTCTGAAATTAGTAAATCTTCCTCTTTTGATAATTTTTTAGACAATCTAAAGAAAAAAGGTATTTATGTTAGAATATTAAACCATTCTGGTTCTCCTTATATAGTATTTGGCTACCAAGACGTAAACTTTTTCGTTAAAGAAAACCAACTACCATTTGAACTAACATTTGACCGCCTCGCCTCACGGCTCGGCTCTCCAACATCTCATTCTTATGATCGAAACTACTTTAAATCAACAACTCAAGAAGATTACTACATTGCACTTTCCTATTCCTATTCCATTAAAGAATTTATTTCTAATCTAAAAAAATTGGGCTATTCCTGCGAAATAGACAAAGACAATTCCGGTAAATTCCTTAAAATTTCTATTCCTGATATTGACTACTCATTTACCGATAGAGAACTCTCCAAATCATTTACTATAAAAAAACTTTTAGCGCATGAGGTTAGACAATCATTCTATGAATGCTTAAAGTCATCAAAATCTTTTGCAAATCTTAGCATTCTCTTGCGTCAGAAAGGTTTAGATTTGAAAGTTTCTTCAGATTACAAGGTTTCTGTAAGAGACCTCAATAATGGTGTATCTATTCCTCTTTCAATGATTTCTCCTTACTTATCTTACCAATCTCTAAACACTTCTTTTTATAAAAATAAATCATTAGAATTCAAATATCCTCAATACCCCCTTCGTTACTCATCTTTTAATCCCGCAAAGCATAAACTTAATCCTTTTTACATACCTGATTCTGAAAAAAAGAAAGAATTTGATAAACGTTTAAACGAAAAAGGATTTAATATATAACCATATTTTCTATTTTTTGGAAAATCCTCGCTCAGAATGGCATCTACTTCGCTTCCAGCATTTTGATTCATTAATGCCATACGTCGATCTTTACTCACGTAAGCTGACGTATGCCAAATGAATCTAAAATGCTGGTGCGCTACGGTATTCGCCATTCTATCCACCTCATAAGCCATCGGATTTTCATTTAAAACTTAAACACTTTTTAAATCTTACCATACCTTATATATATATATACAATTCCTTTAATGAAACAGAAAACTGCGTTGCTCTTTCAGCTCCCTTCGTTCGCTTCGTTCTTTTCGTTCGCTTCGCTCTCTACATTCGCTCCGTTCTCTCAGTTCACTTCATTGCGCTACTCGTTTACTGTTTCCTCATAATTTTTGGCAAGACTTTGCCATCCGTTCATAAAAAAACTATTCCCGAATGGTAAAGACTTGCACGCAAAACATTTACTAACACAGAAACAGAAAACTGCGTTGCTCTTT
>DHGE01000049.1:0-37575 GCA_002402635.1 Deferribacterales bacterium UBA4806 | reverse complement strand
TCCTTATAATTTTTGGCAAGACTTTGCCATTCGTTCATGAAAAAGCTATTCCCGAATGGTAAAGACTTGCATTCAAAACATTTACTAACACGGCAACAGAAAACTGCGTTGCTCTTTCAGTTCCCTTCGTTCGCTTCGCTCTTTTCGTTCGCTTCGCTCTCTACATTCGCTCCGTTCTCTCAGTTCACTTCATTGCGCTACTCGTTTACTGTTTCCTCATAATTTTTGGCAAGACTTTGCCATTCGTTCATGAAAAAGCTATTCCCGAATGGTAAAGACTTGCATATTAAACATACATTATACTTCGTCATATTTTATTTATAGTTCTAAACGTTTAACCCACCACCTTTTTTTTGTTTTTATCCTTGGCCATAACCCAACCTAAATAAAATCTTATAAAGCAAAACTAACATTCGGAGGGATTGATTTGGTGTGATGTTGTTAATATCTTTTCTTCTTTTTCCTTGCATAGTAGTATTATATATACTATCTTTGATTTAGTTATTTGATATTATTGATTGTTTAATTGTTCCACGTGGAACATTATTTACTGTCTTATGATTACTGCTGATAAAATTGAGAGTTTTTTAAAAAAATTGCTTGATAAAAAAATTAATCAGGCTAATTTGGATAAACCTTGGTTTTCAGGTAATGTTTTGGCCTGTAACTATTTTTCTAAAAGGAAATATGACCTTTGGGGTATTAATAGCTTTATACTTCAACTGGTTCAACAAAATGAAGGATATAAATTTAATAAATGGGCTACCTTTAAACAAATAGCCGATAATGGCTATAAGTTGAAAAAAGGTTCAGAGGGGGTTATGGTTATTTTTTATAAAATATTAACTTATTCTAAAGAGAATGAGAATAATATTGTTGAAACAGTTAGTAAACCTTTTCTACGTTATAGCTATGTTTTTAATATTGATAATATTGTTAATTCTGATGGCATTAGTTTAGGAGAAATTAATTCTTTTGATAAGGTTATTTTTCCCTTACCCTTTACTTTTTCTGATACTTGCCCTCAAATACATGAGATTGATAGCAGTAAAGCATATTATACACCTATCGAAGATAAAATAATATTGCCTTTTCGTTCAAATTTTAAGAATCAAAGTTACTTTTTTCATACGCTAATACATGAACTTTGCCACGCTACTGGTTTAAAAAATAGAACTGGTAGGGTAGAACGAATAAATAATTTAAAGTTATCAAATAATGATGCCTATGCACTTGAGGAAGTAATAGCCGACCTTTCAGCTTCTTATGTTTCTAGTTTTTTAGCCCTTGAACAGGATTCAGAACTTTTGTTAATAAATTCTAAAATTTATATAGAAAGTTGGGCAAACATGATAAATGCTTTTAATTCCCAAAATCGAAATTTTAGCTACTTTATTTTTAGAGAATCTTCAAAAGCCGTTGAGTATCTACTAAAATATTTTATAAATATTGAGGGTTTCCAAGATATTTTTAATTTTTCTAATGCTCACGAACAGTTAGGAGAGGAAGTTATTTAATTTTTTTAATGTCTAATTTTAATTATTTGATTATGAATAGTTTAAAAAATTCAACCATTAGCGCTCTTAACCCTTTAGGTTTAGAGGACTTTCTAAGTGAAAAGGTTTTAGGAATTTCCTACCTTTTCGATTTTGACGGTGAAAAAGGTGGTTTCCTCTTTGAAAGGGATGAGGAAACACAACGTATTCATGCTATACCTTTTCGTTATCGTCAAATAGGTGATTTTGTCAACCTACGTACGGGGGAACTTGCTTTCGTACTGCCTAAAGATTTTGACTTTGTCAATTTTGGTAAGGTTTCTAAAATCTGTATCGATGTTTGTAATGTTGTTTAATTTTTTTATAATTTTGAATAAAATAAACGTGGATGCCGAAAAACGTTAAGAGTAGGCTAAATTTAATACTTATAGTTATGTACAAAGATTTAAACATTTCGGATTCAATCATTAATGAGATTGAAAATGCTGCAATAGAGCAGCATAAAGAGGATGTTGAACGCACAAAACAAAGGATTGTAAAATCTTTTGCGGAAAAAGGCTATGAGCCTGCAGACCTTAAAATTTCTCCTTGTATCAAATTTATTAACAAAGAAAAATTTTGCTTGTTCATATTTGTTGAGGCTCAAGGTTTTCATCAGGATTTTCAAGTTCTAACCGAGAACGGAAATTCTATTTGCCTTTACGCATATTCAACAAGTATTAATTTTACAAAGCGCCTTAATCAGGCGATTTTGGCTGCTTCAAAGGTTAAAAATTCTGCTATTGAGGATTTTGTTTCTAAAAAATCGAGTGAAATTTTAAAAGCAAAGAAAAAATCAGATTTTGATGAAATAAAGGATGTAGGATTTTTTTACGGCCGTTTAGTTGCAACTTTTCCTTATAATTCCGAAGAAGTTGCTTTATCCGATGAAGCTAAATCTCACTATTTAGAACTCTTAAGAATTGATTCTGAGGAAAAGGCTAAAGTTAAGCGCGAGCAAGAGGAAAAAATGAAGGCAGCGAAAGAGGAACTGAAAAATTGGGCAAAAAGTAACGGTTCGGAACTGCTTAAACTAAGGATAAAACACAATCAAAATTGGCTTTCTCTTGCCAAAACTGAGTTTGCAAAAAAACTTGCTCCTGGTTTTTCGTCCTTTTCAGATTTGTACAATGAAGATGTTCCGAACTATTGGTTTGTTAAAAATGCAACATTCGATCAATTGAAGGAATTGGAAGAAGTTTCTGAAAAGTTTAAAAATGTTGATGATGTTGATATCGACATCATCAGAGCAAAACTTGATGATGAAACACACCATACATTTTTATTAGCCACCGTTAACGTGCCTACTGATGAGCAGGTTGAGCTATTTAAGGAGATTTCCGACGTTTCAGATGAAGAATAGATGAAGAATAATAGTAACCTAAAGGGTTTGGGGTGCTAAATGCACTCCATACCCTTTTTATTTAATATATTTTAATATATATTAACACTTTTTAACATTTAATACTAAGAAATAATGAATAAAACATTTTTTTCAGAAACCATTTCGTTGATAGATCACGAAGTTGAATGGATTAACTACGAGTTAGGTCGTCAATCAACAACTGTTAATCAAGCTGACAATCTTAAAAAAATGAAAAAACACTTACTATCTATTAGAGTATTGTGTAAAAGTTATGAAAAACATAAATATTTAGACATTAATTATAATAACACTTTTAATAATGAAATTAGATGAATATTTACTAAAATAAGTAAAATTCCTAATACTATAATATTTCTACCCTGAAGGTTAGCTTTATCGGCATTACCCCTTCATCCGTCAATACCCTTACGTTTTTTTCATTATAACCACTTTCTTTCTTTTCCAGTTCCACTTCAATTATTCCACTTTCTCCAGGCATTACTATTCCTTCCTTATACTTAACAAGCGTACATCCGCAAGATGGTACTACTGCATTAATTATTACTGGCTTTTCACCTTTGTTTGTATATACAAACTCTGCTTTCACCTCTTCATTCCTATTCTTTTTTCCTATATTTATCACTTCTTTATTGAATATTAACTTACTTCCTTCTTTTTTGATCTCAATTTTTCGTTCTTCGACGTTTCTATTTTTTCCGTTCATCTTTTCCGGTATTTTTATCATAGCAGTTACATATAGAAATGATGCCACAACTACTGTAATAAATACCAATATTGATGTTTTACTTCCTTCTTTCATTTTTGTATTTTTTAGTCGTTTAACAAATTATTCTTCTTTGCAAATATAATAATTAGTATATTTGTATCATTAAAATGTCTTTTAATTATGATTTACGGTTATTGTAGGGTAAGCACTTTTGAGCAAAACCTTGACTTGCAGGTAAATTCATTAAAAAGTCTTGGTAGCGATGTGGTCATATTTACCGAAAAGGCTAGCTCTATTGCTAATCGGCCAATTCTTGATTCACTTCTTTTGCAATTAACTAAAGGCGATATCCTTGCCGTATGGCGATTAGATAGACTTGGTAGAAGCTTAAAATTCCTTTTAGACACATTCGAATACCTCAATTCTATCGAAGCAAATATCATTTCAATGACCGAAAATATTGATACCACTTCCATCACCGGAAGGCTTATTTTTAATATTTTTAGCAGCATTGCAGAGTTTGAAAGGGAACTTATTATTGAACGTACCAGGGCAGGCCTTTCTTCTGCAAAGCAAAAAGGAGTTAAACTTGGCCGCAGAACTATAGCTAATGACGTTTCAACTATAGAAAGAGCAAAATTGGCTTACAGCCTATATACTAATAGGAATGGAAATTCAGTTAACAGTATAGCAAACTCACTTAAAATGAGCCGTGCTACTTTTTACAGGTATATTAACCTTTACAAAAGTTTCCTTTTAAATCAAAACCTAAATGAATAGTACATCTAAAAATAGAATTACTGGTCTTAAGGGTAAAGCCGTTCGTATTTCCTATGTTAATAGCAATAATCATGTAAATACAATACATGGTATTATTCAAGCCTCTACTAACGATTTTTTTGTAATAACTGATTTTTTTTCAACAGAATACCCTATTAAAAGAACTAATGTTATTGATATTTCAATTATCCGTAATCATTCAAAACCTAAACATTAACAATATGTTCATTCTTAGTAATATTTCAAAATCACTTTCATTAAACATAGAGTTTTCAAAGTCTAATGATTTGCTTCTACACGTTTTGCATTCCAAAATAGGCTTATTTCCTGTAAACACATTTCTTAATGTCATTTCATTTCGACTTGATGGTCCATTGATTTACTTTCTTTGCTCTCTAGATGAATTTTTTATAGAAATTTGCATAAGTACCATTGACAGTACTATTCATTCTTTTAACATTGTCTCAGAATCCACATTTGATAAACATCTTGATTTTTACCTTTCCAATAAAACCTTGATTGAAAACATTAATCAAACCATATTCAATAAAGACCCTTTGTTTAACATATAAATTTTACATTATCTTTCTACATACTTCCTGTTTATATCTTGTTATTTTACCATATTTTCTTTTAAATTTTTCCTTTTTTTTTGTCTTTTGAGGTAACTGGCTAATTTACTTGTTTTTTCGTTTTTTCATTTTGTATTGTTCTATTTATCAATTTTCTATACATTCCATTTCGTCATTTTTATTTTGTCTTTTGAGGTAACTAACTAATATCAATATGTTTCTGTTTATAATTTATATATATTATTGATTTTCACCATTTTACAAATCTTGAACTTTTTGTCATTTGAGGTAATACATACCATTTTAACTTTTGTTCTTAAATCCACATATTACAACGCTTATAATGATATTCCATTTTTCTCATTTTGTCTTTTGGGGTAATATGATCATATAAGGTTTTCAACATCATTTCCATTGTATATTACTGATATACAATTATTTAAACAATACTATATTTTTGTCTTTTGAGGTAACGTACTTATAACAGTACATTTAAGACATTAACAATCTATATTCCTCTATTCATGCACCTTTCGGTTGTTTTCTTTATATTTTATATTTTATTGAATATCAATTTGTTAATAATTTTCCCTTACCCTTGTAATATTAGATATATTGTAATATATTAGATATATTAAGTAATAGTTGTTGATTTTGTTTAAAACTTTCGGGAAAATAATATTTATATATCTATATATTTAAATATATATTTTCTCAAATTTTGTCTTTTGAGGTAACTTTTGGAATTTACTTTTAATTTTTTAATTATTTTTCCGCAATTTTTTAAAATTTCCGTATATTCTTTCGCCAACTCAAAAATAAAAGGCGAGGGCTATTGCCCCCACCTTAATTCGCCGCAGGTTCTTAAAACCTTTTGGCTACTTTTACAAAAGTAAATTTTTTATCATTAACACGCAAATTTTTTCAACATTATTTTTATATTTGTATAAATATTTTGTTTAACAATTAATTCTAAATGCCTCTACAATGAAGCCTTTTTATGATGAACTCGATGAAGAATTCTATCGGAAACTCGACAGGGAGCCTAAACGGGAACTCTACCAAGAACCCAATCCTCAAATCGAACAGGAAATCGACCAATTACTCGATGAAGAATTCTATCGGAAACTCAACCAGGAACTCGATAGGGAACCTAACCGGGAATTCTACCAAGAACCCAAATGTCAACTCGAACAGGAAATCGACCAATTACTCGATGAAGAATTCTATCGGAAACTCGACCAGGAACTCGATAGGGAACCTAATTGGGAACTTGACCATAAACTCGCGACCGGCAACTCGACCGGTTACTCTACTATGAACTCGAATAACAATTCTATGTAGTACACATTAATTCTATTACAATGCTATCAAAAGAACAACTAAATGAAAGATTATCGCAATTTAAAGAAAAGGTAAACTTTCAAGGAGATGAACTAAAATTTTGGGAATTCATTTCCTTAAACTTTGAAATTGATTCTTTCTTTATTCTTAACATACTTAGTGGTGACGAAATACTCGAACTCATTGATGATAGAGATAAGTTTTCTAAAATCAATGAAACTTTTTCAAACTTACTTGAAGATAAAATGCGATAATCATTATTTCAATCTTACATGAGTATTGCTTATGTTATTGATATTTGGTCTTTATACAGTCAATAGTACATAACATTAAGGTAATATTTCATCTTATAGATAACCACTAAAATCAGAATTATGCAAAACAATACTACTTGCGTTTCTTTACGTGTCTTAGTGGCTTGTGAATTTTCTGGTACGGTGCGTGAAGCATTTAAGTCACTTGGACACTACGCAATGAGTTGTGATTTTTTAGATACAGAAATACCAGGCGAACACTACAAAGGCGATGTTCGGGATATTCTTTGCGATAACTGGGATATAATGATTGCACACCCACCATGTACTCATCTTGCAGTTAGTGGTGCAAGATGGTTTAAATTTAAACAGAAAGAGCAAAAAGAAGCTTTGGATTTCGTTCTATATTTAATGAATGCGCCGATACCCCGAATTGCAATCGAAAATCCGATAAGTATAATTAGTTCCAGAATTCGCAAACCTGACCAAATTATTCATCCGTGGCAGTTCGGACATGGCGAAACGAAAAGTACATGTTTATGGCTTAAAAACTTACCTAAACTGGAACCAACAAATATTGTGGAAGGCAGGGAACAACGATTATATAAAATGCCACCAAGTAAAGATAGGTGGAAAGAAAGGAGTAGAACATTTACCGGAATAGCAAATGCTATGGCGAGCCAGTGGGCCTCTTACGCTTGTGGTTAATTTATTGATATACAATATATTATAAATTATTTTTCATTTTTTTCGTTAAATATTTGCATTCCTAATATATTTTACCTTACATTTGGTAATATTTTTACCATTTTAACGAATGATTGATTTTAATAAGTATAAGAAAGATATAGACCTTCCATCATTCCTTACAGAAGTGTATGGCTTTAAGGAACAGAAGGGTTCTTCAAGAAATTCTAGAAAATTGGAAGGCCATGGATTTTATATAGTAGTCAAGAAAAACAACTTGGACCAGTATACCTGGTTCAACTTAAACGGTGAAGAAAAGGGTAAAACAATCCTTGATTTAGTTTCTAAACTTGAGGGTTGTGATTTGGTTAAAGCATCAAAATATCTTGATGAATACCTATTAACCGGAAAGTTTAACCCCAATAATATTTTAAATGCTCCTTCTTCATTTACATCTTCTAAAAACTTTTTACCTCTTTATAATGAATTTATGTATCTTTACTCATCTAACCCTAAAATTTTTTCCCATAGAATTAACAATCTTAACATTTCTCTTTACTCGGATAAATCATTTCTAACATCAAGAGGTATTCATGAAAATATTGTTAATGAATTACTCAATAATAATCAATTACCACTCATTTACAATTCTTTAAACATTGCAAATAAAGATTTTAGCAACATTGCCTTTCTTTTAACTCCTTTTATAAATGATGAACCAATATGTTTTTCCATAAGAAACAAAGGTTTTAAACAGTTTTTGGGTTCACATTCAAACCAACTTTGCTTTACAAATATTCTTGATAAATCAGAAATCAAACATATTTTCGTTGGTGAAAGTATGATTGATTGTTTAAGCCATTACCAACTGCATAAGGATATCTTTAAACTTAATCCTATTAATACAGTTTATATTAGTACCGAAGGAAATCTTTTAGATAATCATATTTACCTAATCAACACAATTATTGGTAATAATGAACTAAATCTTAAAACTTTTAATGTAATTTTTGATAACGATATTGCTGGTAACTATTTCCGAATGAAACTTTTTTCACGTCTTAACATTTCTAAATACGATTCCGAAGATTTTGCTAGTTATGATAGATTATTTTCTTCTTCTTATATATATTCTAATTCTTTATCTTCTTTTGACATTAGTTTTACACCAAAACTTCCATTCAGTACGCTAAAATTTTCATGTACTGATAAAAACGAATTGAATAAAGCAGCTCTTTTCTTTCAATCTATTTTTTGGGAATTTTCTAAAAAAATTTCCAAAGCTTCTCCTTTTGTCCCTTCTTTTCAATTTACTACTAATCATAATACAAAAGAAAAATTCGCTAGTTTTAACTTTCCTAATGTTAATTCAATTTGGGAATCTCTTGCAAATACTGTACTTCAATTCAGATTTGGCAATAGTAAATTTGTTAATAATTTTATTCCTCCCGGTAATGCAAAGGATTTTAATGAATTTCTTATGACTAATACTATTAATAAAAATAACAATAACGAACATAAAACGTTACTTCCATGACAACAACATCAGAAAATAAACCAAGAATTTTTGGTACTGCTGAACCATTATTCAATGAAGAAAATAATTCTTTCTATTACCATTTAACTCTTAATAGTAAAATCCTTATGGATGATATTGCTAAAAATGATGTTTCAAGTCTTTCTATTGTAGATATGAAAAGAGACGATGGTAAACTTTCTGTAATAGCAAAAGAATTCCCAATTGTATCAAAAAATAACTACTTTAGCCACGCTAATATGTTCTTATTCGGTAAAAACCTTTTAGATTATTTTCATACTAAAAATCTTTCAGAAAGTAATACAACTTCCATTAACTTTTTTCTTTCATCTATAGATAAAGATAAAGTAATGTTTAACCTTAGTTTATACGATAAGGACCTTTCAGAAAACAAATATATAAACGCAGGTGTCGGTTGGAGATCAGAATACATTAACCTTGGTTCTTGTAAAAAATCAGAATCAAATGAACATTTGTATAATGTTCTTATAAATAAAAAAGACCTTTTAGGCTACATTAAAACACATTTTAACGAGAATAAAAATATTTATCTTAATATTTTAGAACCAAACGAAAAACAATTTTTTCCTATTATTATTAATAATGGTAAGGATGTTCCAGATAGAACTTTTATAGTTCTTAAACTTAATAAATCAGCCATCCTTTCTTTACCTACTACTTTAAATGGTAACATCTCCTTTAACTTATCAGAAATCAAACCTGAACATATTAAAGAAGATAAATCAAATATTTTTGCATTCAAAGATTTAGAGGGTAAGCGAGACTATATCGGCAAAGCATGGACAAAATACAAATTTATCGAATATGTTAACTCTTTTTATAAAGATAATAATTTAAATAAATCAAATAACGAATCATTATCATTCAAACAAGGAGATTTTGTAGAATTCAAAATTTCAAACGATTACTACCTATCTAAAAAATATAATAATGAAAATGAATATTCCGTCTATGGTACTGTAAATTCAATACAAAATAATGTGGCAACTTTAAAAATGGCAGGTTCGGAATCATTTCATAAAATTAATATTAGTTTGCTCAAACCCGCTACAGAAGAACAAATTAAAAACTTTGAGTTTTCCTATAACAAAATTAAGCAGGAAACAAAAGTTCTTACCAATAAGAGAACAAAACAAACTTCACATAATTTAGAAAACAAACTAGAAATTTAGTTTTTTATACTTTTATCTTAAAACATTACTACCATGACAACTACATCGGAAAACAAACTTAAGATCTTCGGAACCGCTGAACCGGTATTTAATGAAGATAAAAATACCTTTAGTTACCGGTTAACACTTAATAGTAAAATCCTTATGGATGATATTGCAAGAAATGATGTTTCACGTCTTTCTATTGTTGATCTAAAAAGGGAAGATTGTAAACTTTCTGTAATATCAAATGATTACCCATTTTCTTCTTTTTCGAATAAATACTTTAGCCAGGCTAACATTTTTATATTCGGTCAAAATCTGTCTGAATACTTTAAAATTAAAGAACTTTCAGAAAGTAATACAATCCCAATTAATTTTTATCTTAACCCTATTGAATATGAAAAAGAAAAATTTCGACTTACATTATATGATAGAGATCTTCCAGATAATAAATATATCAATTGTGGTTTAGCCTGGAGATCAGAACATATAAATCTTGGTTCATGTAAAAAATCAGAATCAAATGAACACTTGTATAATGTTCTTATAAATAAGAAAGACCTTTATGGCTATGTTAAAACACATTTTAACGAAAATAAAAATATTTATCTTAATATTTTAAATCCTAATGATAAAGGATTCTCACCTATTATTATTAGTAATAGTAAAGAAATTCCAGATAATACTTCAATTATTCTTAAACTTAATAAGTCATCTATCCTTTCTTTACCTATTACAACAGAAGGTAACATATCCTTTAAATTGTCTGAAATCAAACCTGAACATATTAAAGAAGATAAATCAAATATTTTTGCCTTTAAAGATATAGAAGGTAACCGAAACTATATAGGTAAAGCATGGATAAGAGATAATTTTATTGAATATGTTAACTCTTTTTCTAAAAATAATAATTTAAATAAATCAAATAACGAATCATTATCATTCAAACAAGGAGACTTTGTAGAATTTAAAATTTCAAATGATTATTACCTATCTAAAAAATTTAAAAAAGAAAATGAATACTATGTCTTTGGAGCCATAGATTCTATTAATGATAATATTGCAACCTTAAAAATGGCCGGTTCAGAATCATTTCAAAAGGTTGATATTAGTTTACTCAAACCCGCAACAGAGGAACAATTTAAAAACTTTGAGTTTACCTATAACAAAATTAAGCAGGAAATAACAGACAATACCGTTAAGAAAACAAAGAAATCAGCACAAAAATTAGAAAACAAACAAGAAAAAGACGTTTCAAAACATTCAAAAACATCAAAACCAAAAAATTTAAGTAAAGACAAAAATACTTTATCTGATGATATTAATACTTTATAATCTTTTTCTATGAAGTTAGCAGTAGTTGGTTCTAGAACTATTTATGATAAAAATTTAATATTTTGGTACCTTGACTCTTTTAAAAAAAGATATCAGAACATTGAACTTGTTTTAAGTGGTGGTGCAAGGGGCGTCGATTCTATTGCAGTGAATTGGGCAAAACTAAACGGCATCGAGGTAAAGGTCATACGTCCGGATTACGATAGTTATCCCCCCCGTATTGCCCCTATTATTCGTAATAAAGAAATAGTTAACTATTCAGATCATATCATTGCATTCTGGGATGGTAAAAGTCGCGGTACAAGTTTCGTTATCGACTACGCTAAAAGTCAAGGTAAAAGACTTTCTATTTTTAAATTAAACAATCAAATTAAAAATGAACATTATTTGTAGTTCAAATACTCCACAAGAACAAAGGCATAAGTTTAAAGAATTAAAACTTAAACTCAAATCACTCGGCTATCCCCGTAATGAGACAATGTCTTTCATTAAACCTTACTTTGATAGAAACCTTAAAGTTTATGATAAATATTTCTCAATCGATAACATTACCTGTATAACAACCCCTTCATCTTCTGGGTATAATCCCATAACTTCATTGTTTTATGATCTTCTCAATCAAAATTATAAACAACTTAATCTAATTAATTCAGATGACTTCTTTAACCCTGTTTTTTCATCAGAAGCCAAAAAAAACCTTAATTTTTCTAATAGAATTAACATGCCAATAACCATTAGTGAACGTTACCCAAATTCTACTAAAGATTTTCTTTCAAATATTTCAAATAACCATAAAATAATACTTCTTGAAGATTGGATGAGTACTGGAGATAGCAGTATATTATTTTCAAAATTTCTTAATAAAAGTAATATTCAAATAAATTCTATTGCTGCCCTTGTAACTAACAATAACTATTTTTGTAATAATACTGAAATCAGAAAAACAGCAGAAAATATGTTAAAATATTCTGATAATAAAGAAATGGTCTGTCGTTCCTGTATTACACTCTTTGATGGTTTTATGTCAAATAAGTTAAACCGTTTTTCACTTGAATTCTCAAGAATTAGAAATGTTCAGAGAAATAACTATATTGAAAAATTTATATTTTCCGGTTGTAACAACTACCTAAACTCAAACCTTTTCGACAAGGATATTATTAATTCAAAAACCAATAACCTTATTGAACTAATAGATTTTAGAAAATCAAAAAATTTTCTATCTTTTCCACCTTAACTTTTTTTCAATTTTATTTTGTACTTACATAAATTCTTTTTATATTTGTACTAATAACATAAAACCATAACACAATGAAGAAATTATTTTACTTTGTAGTATTAACAATATGTTTAAACTACAATTACGTTTTCTCTCAAACTGATTCTTTACTAATATCAAATGATTCAGTTCCTAAAATCACTATGGATGATGTTTACGTTACATCAATTTATGATGAAATTAAAGGTAAAACCTTTATTACAGACATTACAGAGAGTTCAATGATCCCATATGCTTCACCAAGAGTTCTTAAAAAAAAGACCCTAGAAAAGGTAAAGCAAAAGGCAGTTGAACATAATGCTCCTTATATATTCATTGTCAAGGAAGAATTTAACCAAGCTCCATTTAATAACTATACCTATTCCTGTAAACTATACAGGTAATTTTAAATGTATCATTAAACCTTCGTTTTTTGATACATTATTTCATTTCAGTATTTATAAAGGTTTTTAATGTCTCATAAATATGTATCACATTAAATCATAAAACCATGAATGCTAAATTACAACAATTTATTAAACGTAGAAAATCAGATATAGATTTATTGGTCTCTGATTATGTAAGTGTAATGAATTGGGATGATGGAATGTTATCTCACCCATCAGATTACTTTGTCGATACAAGAAATGCCCTAAAAAGTCAATTTAACATTGACGGTGAATTACTAAACGATGTCCAAAATTATTTTGAAAAGAAAGTAATAGATTCATTATTTTATCTAAATGAAAATAAACAGAAATTTAGTACTATTTCTTTTCATCTTAGAGGTAATATAAATACTAGAACTGTTTTCTTAAATGGTAAACAATTATTACCAAGTGAGAGTCAAAAAATTTACAACCATAGCCCTGATGGTTTTAATTGGGGTTACGGTGGTTCCGGTCCATCCCAATTATCCTTAGCTATTTGCTTTGAACTTACAAAAGATAAAGAATTATCCTCTAAGATTTATCAATCATTCAAATGGGATTTTGTTTCAAAACTTCCCAGAAAAAATTTTGATCTACAATGTTTTTTAGATATTAATAAGTACTTAGATAAATCAAATGATTCTTCTCAATCTTTTCTACTATGAAATACCTCATTTTGTGCGAAAAACCTTCTGTTGCTTCTGATATTTTTCAGGCCTTGAATCAAAATAGTAAAGGTAAAAGAAATGAAGGATATTATCATTGTTATTACAATAACGAAGAATATCTTATTACATACTGCTTTGGTCATCTTTATATGCTTTCCCTTTTTGATAATGATAAATGGGATTTTAATAGCCTTCCACTATTTCCATCAAATTGGAAAATTAAACCTTTTGAAGACAAAAAAAGACAAATTAATATCATACATAAACTCTTAAATGATACAGACAACATTATAATATCAACAGATGCTGGAAGAGAAGGTGAACTAATTGCTCGTGAAGTATTAGAATCCTACAACCAAAATATTTACAATTCAAAAAAAATTTTTAGGCTTTGGACATCTAAAGCTCTTTCCTCAGATGTAGTTCAAAACATTTTTTCAAATAAAATTATTAAAGAATATTCTACGTATAATAATTTATATTATCAAGCATTAGCCAGGCAAAGGGCAGATTGGTTGATAGGGATTAATCTCACTCGAGGCTATACAACTAAAAATAATTCAGGAGTTATCAGTATTGGCAGAGTTCAAACACCTGTACTTTCGGTTATCGTTAAAAGAACCATTGATTTTAAAAATTATATTCCATCAAGTAAGTTTTCTATTTCTTTTGAGTCTAAAGATTTTATACTACATACTAATCTTATTTTTGATAATAAAGATGAAGCATTACAAACATTACAAAATTTTTCCCAATTTGATAAATTAAAAATAAACGATGTATTATTATCTGAAAACATTAATGTTAAATGTCCTTTACTCTTTTCATTGACTGACCTTCAAAAAAAAGCAAATACACTTTATGGATTTACGGCCCAAAAAACTCTTGATATTCTTCAAATTCTTTACGAAAAATATAAACTTATTTCATACCCTAGAAGCGATAGTAACTACCTTTCTAACAGTAATATTGATGATTACAAAAAAATTATTTCAAAACTTGGATTTCCACAATATGTTAATCAAATTGATTCTTTTAAAGAAAGTGTTTTTAATGATGAAAAATTAACCGATCATCATGCTATCATTTGTCTTAATCCTTTAAATGATATTGATTTACCCAAAGATGAAAAACTGATATACAATCTTATTCTTAATCAAATGTTAAACTTTTTTAAGGGTGATTTCATTTACAAAAAACTTTTTGTTTCTGGTATTCAAAACGATACATTATTTTCTAACACTTTATTTATTAAAATATCAGATGGTTGGAAAAATAATACAGTTAATGAAGATGATGAAGATGATAGTAAAATATATTTATTAAATATTCCTAATATTAATAAAGATTCTTTTGTTTTTGGTTCTTTTGTAATACGTGAAATTTCTTCTAAACCACCAAGACTTTTTACAGATAGTACCATACTTTCTTTCATGGATAAATACTTTCTCGGTACTCCAGCAACAAGAGCAGATATTATTGAAAAACTAATTAATCGTTCCTATATAATAAGAGAAAATAAAAAACTAATTTCTACTAATAAAGGTATTGAATTAATTAATACATTAGAACAAACATCATCTACTTTGTTAGATGTTAAATATACTTCAAATTTCGAAAAAATAATTTCTACTATAGATAATAAAAATCAACTAAATACTTTTGAAAACGATATTAAAAATTTTGTTATCTCTGAAATTAACTTAATAAAAAACAATACTGTAAGCCCTACATTAACCAAAAAACAAACAGATTTTTTAAAATCATTAACTAAAAATATTAAATCAGATATTGATATAAATACAATAAATAAAGATAATTTTAATAATATTATTGAATCTTTAAAAAAAGAAAATCAAGTTCTTTGTAAATGCGGAAATCCTATGAAAGAAGGCCCAAAATCATACTTTTGTTCAAACTGTAATATTTACATTTATAAAACATTTTTAAACAAAAAACTATCTAAAAATCAAATTCAAGATATTCTTTTTGGGAAAAAATTACTTATTAAAGGTTTCATTTCAAAGTCAGGTAAAACTTTTGATGGTTACCTTTCATTAGGAAATGATAATAAAGTTGAACTAACATTTAAATAGTACAAATATGTCTTACAAATGGAAACCCTCTAAACAACAAAGAAAAAATTTTGCAGAAAATATGCAAAATGATTCCTCTTTTCGTAAAGCCTACTATGAAAGAAAGGAAAAACGATTACAAAAACGACGCTCTACATCTAATTTTGATTACGAAAAAGCAGGAGGTGAATTCGTTCCGACAAAACAACAACATGATGCAGCATTTGAACTTTCTTTTCGTAATCCAAATCAAGAACAAAAAGAGGCATGCGATATAGTCATGTTTGGTTTTTCAAATAAAGAAAAAGTACACCATGATTATATTCACATAATTAATGAATATATACGTGAAAAAGAACATAAAACAATAATGGGTTTAGATATTTGATACTTTTAACATTTTATTTCTTTTGCTTCAAATACTATTCTTATAATAAATTAATTATATTAATTATAATAATTTATTTATATATTTATTTATTAATTTATAATATTAATTCATATAAATATAAATTAACATTCGGAGGCATTTTTTATATTTGAAATTGTTAATTTCTTTTTCCTTTTTTACTTGCATAGTAGTATATTATATACTATCTTTACATTAATAATAAGGTGTGACATAAACTAAAATAATTCTATAGGAGGAGTAAAAATATGAATAAGATATCACTACATGAATTTGAAAAACTTGCATATCATTCATTTGTAAATACAAGTTTCGACCCAGAAAAACTGGCAAAAAAAACTATTGAACAAAATGAGTGTGTTCTCAATGATGATTTAAATGGGATACCCGAGGAAGAGAAGGAAAGATATATCAATGGCTACAAAAAATACTTTTCGTCTTGGCTTTCCGCACATTCCAGGTGTGCAAGTTCATTTATAACTGGACGTTCAAAATTTGATACACAAAGAGCTGAGAGAGCGAATGAAATCGAACAAAAAAGATATGAGGAATTCCGTATTTGGCGTGAAAGAGCCTTAAAAGCCATAAAACGAAAGGTTATAAATAAATCAACAAATAACAAAGTAAATATTGAGATATCGTTTGTAGGTGGCAAAATAATACAGAATTGGGAGGAGGATAGAATTCAATTGCTATTTATTGAAAAGCCTGACGCTGAAACTATTTTGTTGCTTAAAAAAAATGGTTTTCATTGGTCTCCGACCCGCATGGTTTGGCAGAGAAAAAATACTAATAATGCTATAAATGCAGCAAAACAAATAATAGGTGTGCCAGACTGGAATTGAAATATGTACAAAAGAAAGGGTAAAGCTATTTCCAGAACTTTTAATCGAAAGGCTTGTTTCTGTTACGTTTTTGCTTGCTTTTTAGAATATTATATACTACTAATATGAAAGCAAAGAGAAAAATATGGATCGTAGTAAAAATTATAAACGGCTCTGAACGTTTAAGAGCATATAATTTTTATGACGATGCTTGGAGACTATACAAATGGGATTCCGTTGAACTCGTAGAAGTCTCTGAGACAACATTTAAAAGACTTATATTTCAAAGGTGCTTCCCAAAGCGATTTGGGAATTCAATAAGAGCATATGGTTGATTGTAAGGCAGGGCATAAAATGCCCTACCTTTTATTTAATATCCTCTCCATTCCCCCTTTTTTACTTTTGCTTCAAATATCATTCTTATTCTAAATTAATTATGTTAAGTACAATATTATTTTAACATTTTTTCATATTACCATTAAAAATATTTGCATTTCTCAAAAAAACTTCATATATTTGTGATCAAGAGGCAAATGTTTACTTCCTTTTAATCGCACCATCCTGGAATTGAAATTAAATTTACCGTATTTGAGTTTTTACAACATGTTCTTTTAATCGCACCACTCTGGAATTGTTGGCAGCAAAACAAACATTGACATGGATTTAAACATCACATCGCTGCCGCCTGAATCTCAGCGGGGAGTTCGTAGCGTCGAACCCCCCGTTTTTTTTTTGGGGGGGTCCCTGGCCACACCCCCACCGATGGACGACCATCGACCTTGAACTCGACCGGGTTCTCGACCAGGATATCGGGGTGGATATCACTCTGCAGACATCCATAAACCCACGCCATTACTATCATATTTTAATATTTTTAAAATTATTTTATCATTCTTCTTTATAGTTTCATTTCTTTTTTATATTTGTAAAAATGTTTTTACACTTCTTAAAACTAATTTTGCAATGGACTCAGAAAAAAAAAGTTTACAGGGTGTTATCTTACTGTTACTGTCTTTGTTCTTCTTCTTTATTGCTCTACATTACCTTGTTTTAAACAATTTCTTATCACTTCCATTTGATATTCTTTCTCTTGGACATAACATTTTAATATTCGTTCGTTTTACATTTTTCATTCTTCTTGCTTTACTAATTTACCTATTCCCCGTACGATTTTTTAAAAAAGAACCCCCTACCAAATATAAAATAATCTCTCTTTCTGTTTTCGCTTTATTTTTGTTTCTTTCTATTCTTGGTTATACAAAATATTCTTTATACAATATTCTACTTTACCCCATTATCTTTTTTATTGCCCAATTTTCATTGATTTTTTCTCTTTCCCTTTACCGTAAAAAATACCTTTCAGAAAATACATTTTTTAAAGGTGTTTCCAATCTTACCCCGGATGTACCAAATTTTTTCTTTACCTTGAATACTAAGGAAGGTCAACTTTGTATCCATAAACCAGCTGAAAACATCTTTATAGATGGTGGTCCCGGTTCTGGTAAATCTCATTTTCTTATTAAACATTTTATAAAACAAGCTTGCGAACGCGATTATGCTGGTCTTATTTATGACTACGAGGGCGACCCTTTCTCTTCTGGTTCTCCTCTCCTTAGTAATATTGCTTATTCATCTATAGTTAGTTCCAAAAAAAATAATCATAACCATAAAACTAAGTTTTCTTTTATAAACTTTACCGATATGGCAAGAACAAGCAGGGTTAATATACTTTCAACCAGGTATTACACATCTACCAATGCTAAACTTTTTATTAATAACCTTGCACAAACCATAATGAAAAATCTAGAACCTTCATGGAGAGAAAAATCAGATTTTTGGAGTGCAAACGCAATCAACTTTGTTTCATCGGTAATGTACCTTCTTTATAAAAACTATAGTGATAAAGGTTATAACACACTTCCCCATGCAATTTCTATTTGCTTATCTAATATTGATGATATCTTTAATTGGCTTTCACATGATGAGGAAATGGATAAAACCATGGCTCCAATGATTAGTGCATGGAAACTTCAGGCACAACAACAAACCGCAGGTGCAGTTTCATCGGCACAATTACCCCTTGTTAATCTTTATAACCCTTATATATATTGGGTTCTTTCTTCTGATGATTTAAGCTTAGATATAACAAACCCCGATAACCCTACCCTTCTTTGTCTCGGTAACTGTCCTGAAATTACAATGGCAACAAGTCCTGCTATTTCTTCAATTATTAGCGTTGTTATGGGTCAAATGAATAACTCTGGTAAACAAAAATCGATTTTCTGTATAGATGAATTACCCAGAATTAGCATTTCTAATCTTGATGGTTTTATAGCTACTGCCAGAAAACATAATGTTTCTATTATTCTTGCTATTCAAGATTTTCAACAATTGGTTCGTGATTATGGTGAAAAATCAGCTAATACAATAAAAGCTTCGTGCGGGAATTACTTTCAAGGTAAAACAGGTAATTTTAAAACAGCAGAGGATTTATCTCGCGCTATTGGTGATATTCGTAAAATTACTAACTCTTTTAGTGAACAACTTACCACAACAGGTAGTTCATATAGTGAAAGTTACACTCGCGAACGTATTTTACAAGCTCGCGATATTTCAAGCCAAAATTCTGGTCATTTCTTTGTTCAAGTTTCAAATGGTAATCCACCTTTTTCATTTACCGATTTTGAACCTTTCCACCTTATTGCTCCCCCATCGTATAAAATACCTACTTTCGCCTTCTCTACAGATACCGGTGATGAACAACTTAATAGGTCTATCCTAGAAGCAGAAGTACAAGCTAACTTTAAAAAAATTGAAAGAGAAGCTAAAGAAATTTTACAATCTATTAACAGTTAATAATATACTAAACATTTACCACAATGAATTTTAATCAAATTCTTGAAATATTTAAACCAAACATTACTTTTCATAAAAAAAATGAAAAATATATCTGGTTTTCCACTAAAACAGGCTTTGATTTTGTTATTTTTCAAGAATCAATCTCGGAAACTCCTAAATGTTTAAATCTTAACATTCTATCTGAAATTACCGCAAAAGAATTACTATTTTCAATTACACTTTTTGATAACAAAGATATTAAAGATATAGCAAAATATTTTAATTTAGAATATAAAGATGTTCATGAACTTTCTTTTAGTGAACCCATAACAAGAAATGATGTTGTTAAACTTTTATTCGGTTTACTTCCTCTTTCTTTAGATAGTAATATAGACTATGATTTTGATGAAGAAGTCAATCCAAGTGATAGTTTTCCGGATGATATGCTTCTTTTCTCAGATTTTAGTCTTTATGGTAATACTTACTTCAATGAAGATGACTTTTGTATTTTCCCTTTAGTTAATACTACTAATCCATCCAATTTAATTTCTGGATTCCTTTTCTTTAATCATGATATTGTAAAAAACACTAATCCCTTATTTAATAATTCGTTTTATCTTAGTAAACTCTTTTCAAACCAGAAATATTTATCGGTATGCTTTAATCCATCCTTTTTTTCTCAATTTTTTAATATTTTAGAAAATCAAGGTAACGATGATGATGTTCTTCTTAAAGAAAAATACCCCGATCATACATTGCTTGTTATTCCTAAATTACCAGATATTTCTATAGGCAATATTTTTTTAGATACCTATTTCAATAATACGGTATGTTATGGTTATGAGTGTACCTATTTTTACCACAAAAACGACATAGATTCTTTACTTTCCTATCTATTGCTTTCTCTAGATACATACTTTCTCATAAATAATGTTTCCTACAACTATCACCTTAATATTAACTATATATTTCTTAATATTTTTATCTACCCTAATGCATCCTTAGTATCATTTGTTGATTTTATTAATATAATTTCAAAAGTTCAAACTATACTCAAAGAATACCCTATTTACTTTACCCCTAAATTTTCAACTAATACTTCATTTAGTAATCCTAACACAAACATTAATACAAAAATTTTTCCAATACCCGTTTCTTTGTCTTTGTACTTTCCCCTTATTCCAAATCTTCTTATAGAATTCACCAGACAAATTCTTTTAAGTCAAAATATCAACTGTCATTTTAGATTTGTTGATTAATTATTTTTGTATTTACATAACTTCATTATATATTTGTATAATTATGAATAAAGAATCTATTAAGAAAAAAGGAAGACCAAAATTATCCCCGGGGGATAAAATCGTTTCTTTGCAACTATACGTTAAAAAAAGAGTAATTGACGATATCCCCAATGTTAAACATGTTTTATTAGAATATATTGATTACATCGATATGAATAAAAAGATTAGACATAACATTGAAATACCAAAGTTTATTTTTGATGTTCTTTCAAATCAAAAACTAAACGAAGAACTAATAAACTTTTACCCTTTTTACATTAATAATCAAAAGGGTTTTATCACCCCTGAAGAAATTTATATCTGGGAGACAACTAAGGATAAATCAACACTTACATTTTATCTTCCAGTAGATATTTCCAACTCCCTTTACGAAATTTCTACTTCTTCCTTAAGAAATTTACGTCAACAAACTAAACATTTCATTTACAGTTACTTTAAATTTATTTCATAATGCCAACAAATTCATACTTTAGATTAAACGTATTTTTGCCAGAGCATATAGCAAAATACTACAATTCCTTTACTAATAAGAACGTTTTTATTAGAAATAATATCATTTATAATCGTTTTAACCTAAAATTATCTCCTTTTAATCCATTTTTCAATGATATTTGTAATACATCTATAAAAAGAATTTCAATTTCAGTTTATATAGATAATTACCTTAAAACCCAACTATATAAAGAAGCCATTGAATCTTTTCTCAACATCTCTAACTATATTTCAATACTACTAATTAACTATTACCTAACCCAAAATTCTAAATCTTCAATATTATGAAATCTTTCAAAAACAATCATATTGAGAATAATAATAACCAACTCGAAATTCCTTTTGATTTTGGTTATTCTAAACAAATCAACCTAAATAGTCAAATACCTTATTTCTTACTTAACATTGAACTTGCAAAATTTCCATTCTTCTTTCTAAAACGTTCAGAAATTGTTTCTAAGAGCAGGGTTGGACTTGCAAAATACAAAGTGATGAAAAAACTTGAATCAGAAGGAATGGACCGCAAAACTATTGAAAAGGCAACAGAAATTAATACCTCACTTTACTCTCTTATTCATTCAACTGAATTTATCTCATCTAATAAAGAAAAGGAAACATGGACAATTAACGCTCATCCTTTCTTTGGGTTCCCTGATGAGTTTGACTCCTTTGTCTGGGATTATATACTTTTTCTTATTTCTTCAATTTACTATGAAACACACAATATAAACCCTTACATTTGCTTTAACCGTACTGATATTTGCAATTTTTTTATACATAAAAACTACTTTAAAACTATAACCGGTGCTATCTATGAAAAAATTGATACTTCAATACAACGAATGCTTTTTACAAAATATAACTATTCTAAAGGGTTTTGGGTTAGTCGTTCAAAAAACTTTACAGGTTCAGATTACCAATTCTCCTTAATAAAAAATATTTACCGTAAAAACACAATTCTAAAAGATACTGATAATAATAATGAAATTGTATCTTCTGATTATTGTATTCAAATAGAACCTATTATTTACTTCAACTTCATTAATAATTACTTTTTACTATCACCTAGATCTGTAAGACTTCAACTTACCAATCTTACTTCTAAAACCCTTTACGATAAACTTAACTATATGCTTTACCATTCCCTAACCAATTCTCCAGGTGATTATTGTACCGCCATGAAGTACAACGGTAAACTATTTAGAATTATTAGTAGCGACTTCTTTTTTGATTCAGTTGGTAGAAAGAACATTTTAACTTACCACAATTCAAAAGTCAAAAATTATAAATCCGTTCTTTTTCAAAAAATTAAACCATTCTTCGAAGAACTTATTAGTATCAATTTTTTATCTGATTACTTTATAGATAAATCGTTAAATAATAAACTGAACATAGTTTTTATATATAATAATAACTACATAGATGACTTTATTAATATTTTAGGTAACAAACAAAAACAAAAACTTGACCAAATAAAAAGAGAACTAACCCCAGAAATGATTAGTTCATACTACAAAAAAATTAATACTTTTATTTGTGAATCTGAAAATATTTCTAGAATATCTAACCTTTAAAATATTTACATATTTATTACGGTTGATAATTCACCACTTGAAACACCATCTGAATCTACCACTTCAACTTTTATTACCTTAATTCCACCCTGCGTAAACCTGTATCTTACAATATTAGAATAACTTTCAAATATATACCCATTTAAATCATACTTATACAATTTTATATAACCTCCAAATCTTTGATCTCTGTCAAAACTTTCTGTAGCATCTACTTCTATTTCTAATTCATTAACCTGTCTAACATAAAATTTTACTACCGGAGGTAAGTTTTTTATAGCAACCAAGTCTATACCACATACCTGAACCTTTCCATAATCATTCTTTGCTACTACTTCAAATCTTTTTAATCCTTCAGTATCAGTACCAATTATAAACTTTCCATAAAGTTCTGAATAATAAAAATTTTCTATCGTTTCTCCACTTAGATAAACATTTATTTTATCCCTTGGCCTTTCTTCATCAACAACTTCATATTCTACTTCTATATCATGGTTTACCTTTATGGTATCCCTGTAATTATCTTCATTACTTACTTGTACACCATATACCATAAGTTTTACTTTCGGTGACTTTTTATTCTCCATAAAATAATCACCAACATTACTACACGATGATAATAATACTGTAACCATTACGGCTTTTACTACACTCCTTTTCATATCTACTCTCCTTTTATTATTTTTAACACCTTAATATTATCCTCATTGTAAAACTTTATTAAATAAATTCCTTTCTGTAACTTTTCCGTATTTATTACTTTTCTTAATGATACATTTCCTTTTAATAAAAATTTTCCATTTAAATCTATTATTTCATAATTATATTTACCATTCCCTTCTACTACTATATAATTACTAAAAGGAATAGGATATATTTTTAAATCTTCCATTTTATCATTTCCTATACTTGTTGTTACAGGACTTACAGTTATGTAATCTATCTTTTCATTTATACTAATACAATTACTTTCAGATATTGCCTTTAATTTTACAGTATATTTTGTTTCATTCATATTATATAATTTTTGGTAATAATATAATGGATTTACTTCATCAGATTTTACCCCATCTCCAAAATCCCATTCGTATGATACCGCATCCATACTCAAATTGCTAAACTGTATAGGTTCATTCTGTTTAACATTTGTTTTATCTACAGTAAATTCTGCTTTTATCCTGTCAATTCTCATATCTACCTGTTGAATATTTGAAATACATCCATATTGATCTTGTGCTAACAAATAAACTGTACTATCATTACTTATCTCTCCAAAATCTTTTGATACACCAACTCCAATCTGATTATTACTAATATCTCTCCATATGTACTGATAGTTTGGTTGAACATTTATTACACTAATCAAAACATTTTCTCCAATGCAGTATTTTCCTTTTTTATTCGTTTCTGGTACCACAATAGGATTTCTTACCTCTATTAATACTTTATTGCTTTCCTTAATATCTCCATTGTTTTCAACCTTCCTCTTGTAGTAAGTAGTTTGTGTTAACACACCCGGTTGATAATCCTTTTCATTTGCACCAGGAATTACTGAATAGGTAATATCATCAACAGAACCCAACCAACTGTAAACATAACTACCAGTTCCGCCACTTGCCTCTGTTCCAATAATCTTCATTGGTTGTGCGCCATTACATATTAACTGATTTTCTCCGATTGTTCCTGCATTTAGTTGATTCATTACAGTAATCTCTACAATGTTTGTGCTTTTACTTCCACATTGTGCATCTATTACTAATCTTTTATATTGAGTATCCTTTATTAAATTACCCGGTTGATAGTACTCATTTGTTTCATTTTGTATGTTTGTCCAAGTTTCCCAATTTTCACTTACTTGCCATTGATATTGATAATTTCCAGTCCCACCACTTGCCTGTAATGTTGAATTTAATATTTGAGGTTGAGTATTATACTGTATCGTCTGATTATTTCCAATTGCACCGGGATTCAAATCTTCTTTAACCGCTATTGTAATTGAATTACTTATTTTCTCTCCACATCCGTAACTATTAACCTTTCTCCTATAAGTTTTTGTTTGTACCAATTTATCCGGTTGATAATTATCGCTTACAGCACCGCTAATATTTACCCATTCCCCATTAATTGCTTCCTGCCATTGGTAATTGTATATTCCATCACCACCACCAACAGGGTTTACTGTATGTAAAAGAGTAGGTACTGAATTGTAGCATATGTTCTGAGAATTTCCTATTGTTCCTGGTGTTAATTCTGGTAATATATTTATTGCAACAACATTTGTTTCTTTTTCTCCACAACCATTTTTATCAGTTATCCTTACCTTATAATATTGTGTGTTTTCTAATACTTCAGGTTGATAATTACTAAATATTGCCTGACTTATTTCATTAAACTGAGATGCATTTTCACTTACCAACCATTGATAACTATAACTTCCACTTCCACCAGACGGATTTATACTAAACTTTAATTCTTCTGGCTGTGTATTATAACAAATTGTCTGTTGACTTTCTATAATTCCAGAATTCAAATCTTCATATACACTTTTTTGTACCTCATTGCTTAATTTATATCCACAAACATCATTTACTTTTACTCTATACTTTGTATTTTTTACTAAAATACCAGGTTGATATTTAGTATTATTTTCTCCTTCAATTATTTCCCAATTATACCCTTCAACTTGTCTTTCCCATTGATAGCTATAACTTCCGCTCCCTCCAGTAATATTACTAGTAACCACTATTTCAAATGGTATAGTACCGTAGCATATTGTTTCATTATTACCTATGCTTATTTCTCCTAAATTCTGATACACGTTTACCTTTTTTACACTCGAGTAAACCGTTCCACACCCATCGGTTACTTTTACCCTAAACCATTTTGTTTGCGTTAGGTTTCCCGGTTGATATGTACTACTTGTTGATCCATTAATATCAGTAAAACTTACTCCATCGTTACTTACCTGCCATTGATAAGTATAATTTCCCTGGCCACCTGATGGATTTGTCGTAAATGTTATGATTAAAGGTTGCGTATTGTAACAAATATTCACATCACCACCAATATTTCCACCATTTATTTGTTCTAAAACAGTAACCTTTATACTATCAGAGTATTTACTCTCACATAGATTATTCACTTTTACCCTAAACCACTTGCTTTCAAACATATTTCCTGGTTCATAACTATTCCCTGTGGCTCCATTTACAATACTATATGTAATGTTATTTCCCGATAACTCCCATTGATACGTATATTCTCCAAGTCCACCGGTTGGATTTCCATTTAATTGTATTATCCCAGGATTATTACCATAGCATATTGTTGAGTCTTTACCAATTTCTGGTACCATTAAATCCGCTGCAACAGTTATTTTAACTGAGTTTGTATAAACTATTTTACATGTATTTGTAACCTTTACCCGATACCATTTACTGTTATTTATGTTTCCCGGCTGGTAACTACTATTTGTTGCCCCAGGAACCAATGAAAAATTAGTTCCATCTAAACTTTCTTCCCATTGATAGGTAAAATTACCATTTCCTCCATTAGGCAATACACTAAAGTACAATGCACCTGGTTGCGTTCCCTTACATATTTCCTGATTACCTACTATAGTACCAGAACTTACATCACTATATACGTTTACCTTTTTTACACTCGAGTAAACCGTTCCACACCCATCAGTTACTTTTACCCTAAACCATTTTGTTTGCGTTAGGTTTCCCGGTTGATATGTACTACTTGTTGATCCATTAATATCCGTAAAAATTACTCCATCGTTACTTACCTGCCATTGATAAGTATAATTTCCCTGGCCACCTGATGGATTTGTCGTAAATGTTATGATTGAAGGTTGCGTATTGTAACAAATATTCACATCACCACCAATATTTCCACCAATCAGATTAGAATATACATTTATTTTTTTGCTATTTGTATATTTTACTGCACATTGATTGGTTACCCTTAACCTGTACCAACGTGTATTAATCAAATTCGGTACAGTTATATCGATATATGTAGCCTCACTAACATCAATAAAACTACTACCATCCAAAGAATATTGCCATTGATAAGAATATGAACCTATTCCACCTGTTGGCGTTCCATTTAAAGATATAACTCCTGGACTTGTATTGTAACATATTGTAACATCACTACCAATTCCAGGTACCGTTAAATCACTTGCAACAGTTATTTTTATTATATTAGTTATTTTTGTTTCTCCACAACTTGATACCTTTACTCTATACCATTTATTTTGTATTATATTAGGTATTAGACAGGTTCCATTTGTTTGTCCACTTATATCAACGAAGTTTATTCCATCATTGCTTTCTTGCCATTGGTATGCATATATTCCATTACCACCACTGGGACCATTTCCACTAATAAATGTTAAATAACCCGGACTTGTATTGTAACATATAGTTGTTTGACTTGCAGTTATCTGTCCAGGATTCAATGTACTATTAACATTTATTTCTACTGAATTTGAATTTTGATAATTTTGATATTCGTCTTTTACCTTTACCCTATACCACCTTTTGGTTGTTAGATTTCCAGGTTGATAACTATTTTGTGTCATTCCTGTAATATCACTAAAATTTGTTCCATCAGTACTAACCTGCCACTGGTACACATAATTTCCAGTACCCCCAGAAGGATTGATTTTAAAATATAATGATAATGGCTGGCTATTATAACATATTGTTTGATTATCTCCAATTTGACCTGTATTTATAACATCATATCTTATTACATTTTTTACTTTATCTTTTACTCCACAATAGTTCGTAACCTCTGATTTAAACCATTTCGTATTTGGTATCGTACCTACGTTTAATACATTACTAGTTTGCCCACTTATTAAGGAAAAATTAGTACCATTATCACTATTATACCATTTAAAAGTATTTGTACCAGGTTTTCCCCCAGTAACAATACTTGTTAAATTTCCTACTAGTTCATTACCAATAACAAAATCTTTTCCTGTAACACTAGTTATATTTAATACAGGATACCCATTTATTAAAATAGGCGTAGATACTTTTATTGCACAATTCCCTTGTTGTTTTACCTTTAAATAAAAATTTTTATCATCTGTTACATTTAATTGTTTAGTATTGCTATTTGGTATTTCACTGTAATTAGTTCCATCATAACTTTTATACCAAGTGTAAACCGGATTTATATCATTTGCTCCAATAAGGCTTATTAATACTGTATTTGGATAACATACTTCATTTGTTCCAGATAAATAACCTATCGTTGGTGATACAGTAATAACACTTGCTCTAAGTTCTGTTATAAATTGTAATGTTTCTGCATCATATATTTTACAAAAATATATATCAGTTGTACTTGTATTTCTTGTATATGGTGTTAATGTTTCACCATGTCCTATTATTGTTCCATTTAAAGACCATTCATAACTATATATTGAACCTCCTGTTTTAATACTTATAGTCCCTTTTTTTTCTATTGGAGGTGCAGTTGTTGTAACACTTATTGTATATGGTTGTACATTTACACATACACTTTGGGTTTCTGGGTTTATATAAAATGTTTGCCCATTCCCTTTTCCTTGTAATACAATAATGTTTATTATTGTAAATACAAAAATTAATGTCCTTTTCATAATCTATAAATTTATGGTTATACCTAATCCAAATTCAAATATTCCCGTTCCATTTCTATTTAATTGATACAAATTCTGTCTTGTTTCCAAATTTATGTATATTCTTTCTGAAATACAATACTCAATCCTTACACCTAAAATTTCTTTTACCATAAACGAATCTTTCTTATCACCCGAAATCCTGTCTTTTAAATGTTCTATACCAACCCCTACACCGGCATAACCATCAAAAAATATCCTTTGCTTTATATTTGTTATGGTATAGCTTATTCTTCCATCAATACTATACTTCGAATCTTTAGTTGCATACTCTTTACTGAAAATTCCTTCACTTCCAACACTGTACTTTAACCTTTTTTTAAATATGCTTTCATATGCTATTCTTATTCCATTCCCATTATTATGCATCATCCCATTTATTGTAAATCCCTTTTCCCCCTTTGCATGAAAAAGTTGCGCATTAGCATTTAACCTTAATCCTATAATGGAAATAAGTAATAATACCGCATAAATTATTCTTTTCTTCATAGCTTAAAAAATTTCTATTTTTTGAATTTCTGCCCCTTCTACTTCTATATTGGATGTTCTATTACCATCCTTTTCCTCAATCCTTATGTATAACTTTCCCTTTTCACCAACTGCAAACAACTTAGTAGCAATACCTATTATTTCTTCACTATATGCTTTTACTATCATATTTCCTTTTACTTTCTCAATTGTTACCCTTTCCTCATTTCCGGAAGCATTCTTTTTCACTCCTTTTACTTTTCCTAAAAAATACTTCATGAATATACCGTCAATTGTATAGTCATTCCCCGTTGAATTATTTATTCTAATTTTAAAATATGTATAATTTTCATCGTTTTTTATATTACACACCTGATAGGTAATTCCATTTTCCTTAGTCCCTAAAGTAAAATACTTATCTTTGCTCTCCATCACCAATTCCAATCTTTCTTCCATTTTCTTTAAACTTACATTTTCTTTTACTTCTTTCTTTTCTTTTTCTTCCTCAATTACTTCATTTTCTTTTACTTCTTCTTCTTTTTTATTTCCAATATTACTATAATCATATAGTATTTTCGTATTAGTTCCTATTTTTACAGTTCCATAGAATATTTCTCCGTTTGTTAACCTTACTACTATTGATGTTTCAGGTGACGTTTCCTTTATTGCTTTAAATGTACATGTATTATCTTTCTGAAATATTTGATAGTAAATAAAATTTCCTTTTGAATCTTGCGGATTTTCTCCAAATATTATGTAATCAATATTATTTGAAAAATTTAACGTTGCAGTATTTTTCATGTTTACTTCAATAACATCCATTCTATATTGAGCATTAATACTATTAATACTAAAATAAAATGTTATTACCATTAATCTAATTAACTTTGTTTTCATATCTATTCAGTTTTTAAGTATATTTTATACCCTTGCTCAAGAGTTAAACTTTTTTCCTTTTTCCGGCTTACTTTACTTATTGTTTTATCCAACATCTTTATACTGCCATCTACTAATACATTTCCAGTGTATATATCCTGATTTTCTTCGTTTACCGTTTCATCTAATGCTTCTCTTGTTGATTCATTTATTCCATAATCCAACGGTATCCCTTTTTCAAATTTCTCATCGTATATGTAAAATTTACTCAAGGCAACAATTTCCCCATTAGTCTTTTTTGCTTTTATACTTTCCATATTACATTTATCTAAACTCAAATTTGCTCTGCAATAAATATAAGAGTTTTTTTCTATACTTTTACCTTTATACATAAAATCTTCCTTACATACAAATACTACAATTGTACCATCTTTTATCGATACAGTTTCATCTAAAACAACTTGAATGAAATCATCGGTTGTTACATTCTCTTTTATCTCATTTTCACCACTTTCCTTTTTTTCATTTCCCGTTATCATTCTACTTCCTGAACTAACTACACCCATAGATGAATTACTGAAATTGCTAACATCTTCTTTAACTTCTTTTTCTTTTGTTTCTTCTTTTACGTTATCTTTTTTATTTACTACTTCTACACTTCTTTTTGTATTCACTGTTTTTTTGGGTTCTTCTTCTATTTTTTCTTTTTTATTTTCTTTACCACTTCTACTATTAATATCATCACCTGTGAATACATCATTTATACTAATCTTACTTTCTTCAATTTCATATTCCTTTTTCCTTTCTTCTTCTTTTTCATTAATATATTGCTGAAATTTACTTTCAACATTTTTTTCAGTTACTTCTGGTATTGGTATTTCGGTATCTAATACTTCTGGTTTATAATCTTCTTTACTACTATTTCCACCCATCACTACAAAAATAAATACTACTACAGCAGGTATTATCATAGCTAATAGTAATAACAATTTCTTATTTCCCTTTTCCTCTTTCATAGCCTATAAATTTTTAGCTTCAACAATTCTCCAATTATCTAATTTACATCCATGAGGATTCTCTCTGGATCTATCTGTATCAATAACTATAAACTCGCACCTTATCCATCTACTTGCCTCTCCTTCTCCCCTTTTTACTATCTGTTTACCCCAAATATTACCTTTTACTGGAATTGAATTTATATCTATTTCAACTCCCTCTACTTCGGCAATCATTACAAGATTTTTTTGTACTATGGTATTTTTTAATCCACTTTGAATGTATTTCTCCAACATATCTTTTCCACAATTCCCTAAAATTTTCAATGCACTTTCTACATTCCTATCATAGTTGAATTCGTCTAATCCATACCATAGCCTAAATACATTCCTTGCCTGATCTTCATATTCATATACCCTTCCATCCCGGTAATTAATAGTTCCCTTCTCATAAACTTGACCATCCCTATCAATAATAACCATTTTTCTGTTTGCTTCAGCTACTTGTTTTGACATTAAACTATACCCAAAAACTAATCCAATAACCAACAATACAATAGATAAAATTGTTACTACTCTTAGTAATGCAAATGCTGATTTATAGCCAAAAGGATTTCTTATTTCCATAACCATTGCTTTTAGTTTTCTTCTTTTTCACTATCCGTAGCTTTCTTTCCAGATGAAAATACTTTACCAAATACTCCCTTTCCACCACTTGCAGCAGCAGAAGCACCACCAGTCATTGCTGCGGCTACAGCAGCAGTAGCCATACCCATTGCCTTACCAACAAATGCTCCACCTTCCCCTTTTCCAACATACTTTGCAGTAAACCAAAATGGCATACTATAAAGTACTATTTTTGCAATAGAATAAGCAGGTCCATTCTCATAATCCAAAGGATAAATTGACATAGATTGTAAATACATTACATCTATTGTATTTAATAAATTAATAGTTACCTGAGCAAACGCAAAATTTAATGTTGCACTTGCCCAAATGGTTATTTGACTTTTAAAAGCAGGTATTATTGAGAATGCAAAAGCTAATGGTCCCAATAGTAATAGTAATTTTAATCCTGTTTTTGCTATACCTAATGCAACAACAGCAACCAGATTTCCGAGCATAGTTACTATAATAGATGTTAATCTCTGTGATATTGAATATGTAGAAAAACCTAATAAAGCTGTAATTATATTCTTTCCCCCTTTTTCTATTTTTTCACCATTCTTTAATTCATTTACATTTTTATCTATTTCTGCCTGTATTATTTTTTGCTTCCCTTCATCATTTGTATTTTGTAAAGTAGCTCTTAAAGCTTCAATTTCTTCATTGGTATAAATATACTTATCAGCCATTTTCTCTTGATATTCCTCAAGAGTTTTATCCGAATTAAATATTTTTACCTTACTTTGATCTACAACAATTTCAACCATACCCATTGTTGCTTGTACTATTGGAATATATAAACCTATTAAACCCATCGTTACAAGAACCCTCGCAATATCATTTATATCAATTATCTTTTCTGCTTGCTGACTTGTAATACTTGAAATTGCGTTTTTTATGTAATTATACGCCACAGTTAATATTAAGAACAACATAGCCAACCCTTCTGCTATCAAAACAGTCTTAGCCATTACCTTTATTAATGTAGGATCAACTATTCTGGCATGTTTAATTATCGTAATGTAATCAATCGGATTATCCATAACTCTAATGTTTTAATTTATTAATGAATATGCAATCGATGCTACTATCAATGCAATAACATATGATAAAACATATAATTTTGCCCTTGAATTACCAGTTGCAATATTATAACTTGTAAATATTAACCCTACTATTAAAATTATCACAATAATACTTTTCGTCATTCCTTTAACCTTTCCAGAACTGTATGTAACCTTATCTTTTATTTCTTTCTTACTTTCTTTTATATCACTTTTTACTTTTTCATTACTTTCAATAGTTACTCCACTTACAGATTCTTCTTTCTTTTCATAGTCTAACTTTAATCCTTTTGTTTTAGTTTCTAACATTTTTAAATCTTGCTCTAAACTTCTTGAATGTATAAATATATATCTTTCCAAACTTGCATTTATTTCTTTTAATGTTCCTTCTGTAAATAGTTGTTTTAATATATCATTCTTAAGTCTATACATATCACTCATAGACTTTTCCAATCCAATTTTTATATTTTCTAAATCTTTAATAGTTTCTTGCGTTCCTTCTTTTCTTAATGCTTTTCTTATATTTTTCATAGTTACCAAATATCTTAAAACTCCAAGATTTGCTTTTAAATCTCGATTAATTAAATTTATTTCAAAATTTCCATAACAATCAAAATTATAATTCTCTGCTAATTCAATACTATTATACAATTCCTCATTCATACAAACAATGCCCGCAGATAACTCAACTATATCTTTTGCTAATTCGTATATTTCTTTTGCATCTTCTGCTTGCTCTGCTTTTTTTAATATTTCAGACTCTTCTATATTTTTTAATATCTCATTTCCTTCACTCGCTATTTTATATGCTTCTTTTGCATTATTTAAAATATTTGTTAGTATTAATATTTGAGTAGCCTCTTGCTGTGCTGCCATTGGATCAACAACTTGTCCGTATATTTTGCTATTTATACAAAATATAACAAATATAAATACAAACAATAATTTTTTCATACTATTTACTTTTATTTTCAACATATTGTTCTACCGCAGAGGTTAAACTTCCGGTTTCCTCTAAAAGCCTTTCAATTTCTTTGCTCTCACTTTCCTTTGACGTATATATTCCGTCTGCAAATTTTGATACTTCCATTCTAAATATACCAGCCTTTGACCCTAAAACTATTAAAAATTCCTTAAAACTACTCTCCGATACCAAACTATCAAGTAGTTCAATTTGTGATTCCGTTAGCGAAAGTATTCTTCTCAAATCACTATAACTTGATCTATGATTCGAATGGTCAAGTAATATTTTAGTGTCAGAATTTAGTACAATAGAATCCCTTACAACAGGCGTAATACCATCCAAAAACTTTACATTTTGTGCAGCAATGTAAATTTCTCCTTCCTTTTTCCTTATGGTTCTATACAAATACCCAATAAACTCTCCCATTTTTGAATCCTGTAAGAAATTTAATGCTTCATCTATTACCAACGACTTCTTTATTCCTTTTAACCTCTTTATCTTTTGTAATACCATTTCCACAATTATGACACTAACAACCGTAAATAACTCCGGATCATTTTGAACTCCCTCCATTTCAAATACTATAAACCTATCATTGTCTATATTTATTTCCTCACTCCCATTAAGTAACTCTGAGTAAACACCATTTACATACTTTTCAAGCATTATCTTTAACGCTTCAATATCAAATATTTGCCTTTCCCTTTCTGTTATTTCTTTTCTAAATATATCCAGATACTCATAGTAACCTTTAATGTTTGCATTCTTTTCACTTTTTTTATTAACATACTCATAGTATCCTACAACTGACTTTTTTACTATTTCCCTTTCCAAATTACTAACCTCTTTGTTACTTTTCCATATTGCTGTTATTATTGTTGTAATATAGTTAACCTTATCATCTTGTTCTTCTTTATCCTCTAAGTTTCGATAAATGTACCTACCCTGACTATCCCTATCACAACTAAATATATTGAATCTTAATTTATCCCTATCCGCAGTATCAAAGTATAAACCCCCCAATAACTCACAGTTTCTCTTTAAAGACCTTCCTATTTCTAGTACAATTACATGATTACCTTTTGTATATGTTTGCGATACCAAACCATTAATAAAATAACTTTTTCCACTTCCCGATGGTCCAAATATTAGCTTGTTTCTATTGGTTGTATTTACATTATCCCATAAATCAACCACTACTGGTTTACCATACCTATCATTAAATATTATTCCATTCAGATCCGAACGATACATTCCTTCATTATTAATGTAACAAGCAGCCTGAACAGTCGTATCTTTAATTTCTCTTTTCATTCTTCTTGCATGACCAGGTATCGTTTCAAAATATACACCGGCAGCTTCAATATTTTCTTTGTACGATAAACTTTGATTCATATTCAAGAACGCATTCTGTACATGGCTTACCTTTTCTTGTAACCCATCTACAGAATAGTCATCTACAATTACATTTACCGTAAGTAAAGAAGCACTCAATGCATTTTCTACAATCTCACTACTGAAACCCTCAATAAACTTCTGCTTAACCTTTGCCGGTTCATAAAATGTTGCCAAAAAATTTAATGATGTCTTTTCTTTTCTTAATTCCTCTAACATTTGTTCATTCCCTACCAGGTTTATTACTGTATTTACACAATGTTTCATTGGTAAACCACCATGAATAGCAAAAGCATATCCTGTACTAGAATTTATCTTATTCTTATAGTTTATCCCATAACTATAATTTTCCCCAGCAGCCGTCTTTGGTACCATAAATGGTTCTAAATACCCACCTTCTTCCATAAGGCTAATTACCGATACTAACCTATCTCCAATCATTAAATTTCCTTCCTTACTTAAGGCTATATCCGGTATTTTTTTTACATTTACACACTTACTTCTATCATAACTTTGAGTAACATACTTAAATATTTCTTCTGTTACTTCTTCTCCATTCATTTGTTTTGCTCTGTATCCTTTTAATCCACCTAATCTCATTTCAATACTTTTTGCTACCTTAATTACATCTTCAGCCCTTTTTTCTATATCATCTAGATTTCCAACCATAGGACTTACCCTTTTTTGCAGTATGATATCTCCCTTTTTAGTAACCGTATTCTTAATAAATGTTATCCATATTATTGAATATGAATTCAATACAGGTCTTCCCTTATAAAGTTCATAATTCTTTTTCTCAACAATATTTGAATACTCCTTACTTTCACTATACTCATTCACAAAATAAAAATCCTGCTTTTGAATTTTGGTTCCTTCCGGAAGAGACTTCATTAACGCTACCCAATCCCCATGTAGATTTTCCAAATTCTTTTCTCCCAATAAAAAAACTTCTGGTAATTCTAACCTATAACCTACGGTTATTTCAGCATTTTCTCCATATATCAACCCATCCTCATCAATTTGTTGTATGGGTATAAAGGATAGTATATCCCGACTTCCTTTTATCTCTGTTTTCTTTGGACTTATATAAAACATTAAAACAACCAGTAAAGATGCAAAAACAACAATTGCAATAAAAATCTCAACCATTTTTTTGTGATTTTCTTATTGTTTCCATTACAGAATACCTATCTCCAATACTTTTAGGATATCCCATCGAACTTATCAAACCTTTTATATAATTTGGATTCCCTTTTCTACTTTCCATGGTTATCTTTTTTCCAATCTGAACTACCACCAAAATATATGCAATTACAAATACTAAAGAAACCATAATACCTCCAGTACTATACGTTATAAATGCTATTCCTACTAAAAGTAGGAACAGCATAAACAACTCCATTGACTGAAACCCAAACATGGTTACAGGCTTGTTCATTGGATTTTGGGTTAAATACTTCATATCCTTAACATCATTCTGGTTTTGGAATCACAACATATGCTATTCCAACAAGAATTAATGCTGCTATAAATCCAATCACTGCTTCCTTAGAACGTGGATTATTTGTAACCACCATGTAAACTACACTAATCAAACCTACAATTAATGCAACAGCAATAACCCACTGGGCTATTTTATACACTAACTTTATTCCTCTCTGACTCTCAGACTCAATCTTATCTAGATTAATTTCTTGAGCCATTGTCTGGTAAGACACCATTGTTAAAGCAATTAACATAGAAGGCTTTAATTTTCTCTCTTTAACAATCATCATTGTTAAATTTCCAATATCAGCCAACTTTTCTCCATTACTAATTAACTTGTTCATAATATTAAACATTTAGGTTTGTAATTATTTGAAAAACATCTATATAATATGATAAATTCATATTTCTTTTACCAAATTCATTTCTTTCCGGTTCCATCCTTTCGGTAAAATCAGCACTTAGTGGTTTCATATACTTTATAGTTCCTTTCTCAAAAAACATTATCACTTTTCCATCAATCTTTTCATTCCTTCCTATTATTACATCTTTTTCATAACCCCTATCTAATTTCTCCGTTTGTTTAATTTCTTTACTTTCATCCTTTACCTTTTTAACATTAAATATCCTGTAAATTACTATTACACCTATTATATATATAATTAACAATATCAATAACACCTGTTTGTTCATATATCTTATGGTTTTAATGCAGTTCTTATCACCACATACACTATTAATGCTACTAACCACCATACCAAGTAATTCGATGCACCCTGTTCATTCCTAGACAATTT
>DHGE01000150.1 GCA_002402635.1 Deferribacterales bacterium UBA4806 | reverse complement strand
TTACTCACTAAGCTGCTTATCTCTTATACTATTCTCTTGACAAACATCCTTACATCTTCCCTAACTACAGGGACATATCTTCTATCCTATTTATAAAAAAATGTCAACCTATTTGTTTAAATATTTCATATTTTATTTGCACTACCTAAAACTTCAACATTCTTCCGCTTATACATCTTTATTAATTCATCTCTTGCAGGCTTTAAATACTTCCTTGGGTCAAATTCTTTTGGATTATTCCACAAATGCTCCCTTACTTTTGCTGTAAAAACCAATCTTCCATCACTGTCAATGTTGATCTTGCAAACTGCACTTTTTGCAGCACGCCTTAATTGATCCTCAGGGACTCCCACAGCATTCTCTAATTTTCCACCATATTTATTAATAATTTCTACATATTCTGGAAGAACTGAAGATGCACCATGTAGTACTATAGGAAATCCTGGCAATCTTTTTTCAACTTCTTCTAATATATCAAACCTTAAAGGAGGGACCTCTTCTCCTGGTTTTACCTTAAATTTATATGCACCATGGGAAGTCCCAATGGATATCGCTAAGGAGTCAACGTTAGTCTTTTCTACAAATTCTTGTACATCATCTGGATTTGTATAGTGAGAATGCTCTGACTGTACATCATCTTCTATCCCTGCTAAAACTCCTAATTCTCCTTCAACTGTCACATCATATTTATGAGCGTAATCAACAACTTTTTTAGTAAGCTCTATATTTTTATCAAAGGGATGAGATGAGCCATCTATCATTACCGATGAAAAACCATATTCAATACAATCTTTACATAATTCAAAAGTATCACCGTGGTCTAAATGCAAAGCAATAGGTATAGAGCAACCTAGCTCCTTTGCAAATTCTACAGCCCCCATCGCCATATATCTAAGCATTGTTGCATTGGCGTACTCTCTTGCCCCTTTAGAAACCTGTAAAATAACTGGTGATCTTGTCTCCACACAGGCTGTAATTATTGCCTGCAACTGTTCGAGGTTGTTAAAATTATATCCTGGAACAGCAAAACCTTGATTAATTGCCTTTTTATACATTTCTCTTGTATTTACAAGGCCTAACTCCTTAAAAGATGTCATTTCCTACCTCCTCATTTTATAAATACCACTGGTGCTATATATCCCCTCTTCAGTTATATAACCTGAAATAAATTTAGCTGGCGTCACATCAAATGAAGGATTCAAGGCTTTCGCCTCTATAGGCGCAATCAGCAAGTCCTCCACTTTTTTTATCTCATCATCATTTCTATATTCAATTAGAACATCGTAGCCATTATCAATCGAAAAATCAAAGGTGTATGTTGGTGCAGCAACATAAAATGGCACTTTGTGTTCCTTTGCAGCAATAGCAAGGCCATAGGTACCTATTTTATTAACAACATCTCCATTAGCGGCGATTCTATCTGCTCCAACAATAACTAAATTTATATTTTTAATTTTCATTATAAATGCAGCTGCACTATCACAAATAATTGTAAAATCAATTTTTTCATACAGTAATTCATAGGCTGTTAAACGTGAGCCTTGAAAAAATGGTCTTGTTTCATCTACATAAACAAAAAAATTAATTCCATCATCATGAGCAGCCTTAAGCACTCCAAGTGCAGTACCATACCCAGAGGTTGCCAATGCTCCAGCATTACAATGCGTTATTACGTTATAATGATTCTTTATTATATCTTTACCATAAAAACCTATTTTTCTGTTTCTTTCAATATCTTTATTTAATAACTCAAGAGCATAAATAATAGCTTGTTCAGGATTATTGACATCACTCATAGTTGAAATGACATATTTAATGCTATTGGCAGTTGGCCTTGTATTTAATAACCTTTCAAATATCGCTTCAGAATCATATCCTTCTCTTAGCCCCAAATAGACACCAAATGCGGCCACAACTCCTAATGCTGGAGCGCCTCTAACCACCATGTTGCTTATGGCATAACAAAGTTCATCCAATGTTGTACATCTAAAATAATCGAGCCTATTAGGCAGCTTGCGTTGGTCTATTAATACTAAATTATTATCCTTCCATTCGATAGGTTTTAACAAAATACTACCCTAAATAAACATACTTAAATGCAATAAAATATCATTTAATTTTAGCTTTACCCCATCATTGTTATTACTATTACAATTAGGCACCACTAAGCTATAAAATTTTAACTGATAACTAGAGACAAACGATTTAATCCAATCCACAAGCATTTGGCTATGTTGTGAATTTGGAGAACCTTGAGTTATAATAAAAAACAATTTTGTTTTATTAGTAAATTTAGAATACCCCTTTTTATTTGAAAGACAAAACCATCTATCTAAAAACAATTTCAGCTGCCCTGAGCAAAAATTATAATAATTAGGTGTTAAAAGAATTATAACGTTTGCTTCTATTAGCGTAGGCAATATGTGTTGAATATCATCTTTTACTACGCAGAAAGAGTCATTGTTTTTGCAGGAGTAACAGGCTTGACAACCTCTAAAATTAAGACCATTCAAATCAAATCCTTTTACAAAATTCTCTCCACTATACTTTGCAATTAATTGTTCTTTGATAAAAGCACAATTGCCATTTTTCCTTGGGGAACCGTTAAAAATTTGAAAATTCATAGTTCATATATTACACTTTTAATATAACAACATCAAGTTTTTGTTATTAAATTTTTATATTGACATTTTAATAATTTAGAAATATTATAAATAAAAAAGGAGGTGTGCAATGGTTTTAGTAGGTAAAAAAGCACCAGATTTCACAGCTGACGCAGTAGTGAACAAAGAGTTTAAAAAAGTTAGTTTGAATAACTACATGGGGAAAAAATGGGTAATTTTATTTTTCTACCCCCTCGATTTTACATTTGTTTGTCCCACTGAAATAACATCATTTTCAGATTCATATGACGAATTCAAAAATCGCAATACAGAAATATTAGGGGCATCTACAGACTCAATATATTCACATTTAGCCTGGATTAATACACCAAGATCTGAAGGGGGCTTAGGTGATTTAAAATATCCATTAATTTCAGATTTTAACAAAAAAATATCTGAAGCCTATGATGTAATATTACCAGAAGGTATGACTTTAAGAGCAACATTTATTATTGACCCTGAAGGTTTTGTCCAATATGAGTTAGTGCACTCTAATGATATAGGCAGAAATATAAATGAAGTGTTAAGGAATCTTGATGCATTGCAATTCATAAGGAAACACGGTGTTGTTTGCCCTGCTAACTGGACACCAGGTAAAGACACTATGACGCCAGACCCCATCAAAAAATTAGAATTTTTTAAAAAACACATTGAGGGACATATATAATTAGATGAGAGCATTTGCTCTCATCTAATTATATAATATTGTATTCACTTCAAAATTTATTATAATTAAATAATTTTTAAATTATCTTAATATTTATAAATTTTAATTTATGGATGGGCAAGTTTGTGTATTATATTAAGAAAGTAAGCATATTCTTCATTAGTCACCTGTGAATGCCAATTGCCTGTTATGTAAGCTACTGCAAAACATAGAAGAAAAATAGATGCTGCTAATAATGACAGCTTATTTTTATGCTTTTTGTCAAGTTTATCATTTTTAATTGCTTTCAGGCAGTGCTGCTTTAAAGCTGTGGGACTTAATGTGCAATCTCTGCAGCCTATACAGTTTGGGGCAAATATTGTTTTTTTATTATATATGTCTATATCTGCCGGGCAAGATCCTTGACATTGTTTGCAATTTATACATCTATCACTTTCCCTTTTGATTTTAAAAGGCGAAAAGAAGGAAATTATTCCAAGTAGAGCGCCATAAGGGCAGAGAAAACGGCACCAGAAATTTTTAAAAAAATATGTAAGCACAATTAAAAATGCAATTATTATTGATCCTGTTAAAGACATATCGAGAAAAAAATAAAGCATTTTGGCTTCTGCCACTATATTGTAAGGGCTTTCCTGAAATAAAGAAATTTGTTCAACATCCATCTGAAAGATAATAACATTGAGAAAAAATAGGAGTAGTAGATATTTCAGGCTGCTTAGTGCATATGCTATCCACCGATTTATTTTAATTTTAAATCCTGCACTAGAAATTATTTCGGAAAGAAATCCAATTGGACAAATATGGCTACAAAAACTTTTTTTAACAATAATACTCATTAAAATAGCGGCAATAAAAATAGTGAGTCCTGCAGGGTGTATCAGGTCGTAATTACCTGTTAAAAGGAATTTCTTTAGGCTCATAAAGGCACTTATAGGTAAAAAACCCTCGACTGAGGCAGGTTTTGTTATATTATAATTTCCCTGTTTCAATTGTTGCACATAAATGTAAAACCATATACCCATGACAAGAGTGTATATAAAGAAGATAAATTGTATGCTTTTACGCAGATTCAAAAGCAGCTCCTTCTGAATATATCTCATATCTAATAACACTTATTTCCTGTTAGCAAGTTGTCTTTAAATATTAATTTACATTCATAGTATGTTACTTTTCTTTCAGCTTTATTTGCCTCTATCAATTATTTTTATGATTACTCCTCTTCACAATAGCCTTTTTTCACCTTCAATCTTCTTTATATCTGTAATATCCTGAGTTACCTCAAGGCAGCCCAGATATTCCCCACTTTTACTGCGGACGGCAAAGTACTGGATATAGATCATTCTGCCATTTAAATTTATCCAGAAGAAGGCTGCATTTCTTTTGTTATTCTTAAAATCACTTAGGATCTCCTCTACTTTATGTAAACTTTTTTGAGGGTGGCATAACTGGACTGTTCGACCAATAACAGCCTTTGTTCTGGTAAAAATTCTCTCCTTTGACTGGCTGAAATATCTAACCCTGTCATCTTTATCCACAAAGGTTATATCAATGGGCAAAGTGTTGAGAAGTGTTTCTAATTCTTCATTGTTGAAAAAGCCTGGCTCAAAGGCTATTTTTCCCTTCTCAATATTTTCAGATTTATTTGATTCTGACTTTTCATATGATTTTTTTGCATATTCCGGCGTAAAACAACAATATCCAAGTTCATCAAATTGCTCTCTAATCTCAGACCATTCGTCTTCTGTAATTACATTTAGAGCCGTAGGAAAGAGTATATTATTTTCTTTGTAAAAGTGATTTTGAAGCAGATCTCTTAAAGATATAACAACTTCTTCAAGTTTTCTGGCATAATTATGTATATCCATACTTTTATACTGTAATACAACTTCAAATAGGTTTTTCTTAATTGCCCTTATCTGATCATGCTCTGACCACATTATTGCTGGTGGCTGGGTAACGTTATGTTTTTCAAGATATGGAAAGAGTACATTTTCCTCCCTTATATAGTGGCTTTCTGATTCTTTTAGATGTTTTACAATGTGATTTAATTCATTCATTTCTTTACTTATAAAATCAACAGCATCAGCTTGTTTTATTTTATCTATTAGGTTTTTCAATTTATCATTAAATTGTAAAAGGATTTTATGCTCTTCCATAAGAGTATGAATAGGATGTCCTTCTGGAACAGAAGATTTTGCCTTTTCTAAGGACTCCCTGAATATTGTAAGGTGAACATCACAAAGTCTTAGTATCTCTTCTTTTGGCATGCCTTCTTTAATTAGTTCTTCTTCAATTTTGGAGATTTCCACAGCTTCTACGCCTTTTAATATCGCTTTAAATTCTTCTTTTACTTCATCTGGCTTTGTACCTGAATGTAGTTTTTTGATAATTTCTTTTATTTTCTGTTTTTTCTCTTCATTATAGTTATATCTCACACTCATATTTACACCCCTTTTATTCTTTTAATGTTTTTTCTACTGATTTTAATATAGAAAAGATTTTTATAATTTCCTTGATCTAGGTCAAAATAATAAGAAAAAAATATAAAGGTGTTTATATGATTAAATTAATGAAAGTTTTTATGTTTTTCAGTATTATCTTGTATTTCATATTATCAATTGCCACTTTTAAAGCATCAGCAACTACTAAAACATCAGTATGTATCAGTTGTCATCTTGAAGTTACTCCAAATATAGTAAAAGACTGGCAGATTAGTTAACACTCTAAAAATAGCATCGATTGTTCAATATGCCATTAAAATAAACACAACAACATGAAAGATTTTGCTAACGTTGAAATCCCAACTCCAGATACCTGCAAGACCTGTCATGAAGCACAAGTTACGCAATTCAGTAAAGGAAAACATGTCCTTGCCTGGGGTTTTTAGCTGTCCTTTTACCACTACCTGAAGACTCTCAATGGACGGCTGACAGAATAACTATTCTACAGGCTTTAGGGGTGCTTGACCTAGAGGGTAACCCAACAGACAGATTCGACGTTGTCAAAGCAGCTGACGTTGCAAGGCCTGATTAGGAAAGTTTTGACAAAGAGAGAACTAAAATGATTGATACATGCAGCAAACGTCATTCAAAAAACTTTGCAGTAGGCGAGCTAAAAAAAGGTGATAATATGATCAGAGAAGTGGACCACCTGTTGGCTGAGGCAATTCTCATTGTTGCAGACCTATATAAAGATGGTATTCTAAAAAAAACCTGACAGTTACGCCTATTCATTTCCTGACATGTTGACATTTCATGATGTTCCTACACCAATTGAACAAAAATTATTTGTTATGTATTCAGAACATCGTATGCATGCGTTCCAGGGTATATTCCATGCAAATCCAGATTATGAGTTATGGTATAGGTGGAGTGAAATGGTTATAGATTTAACTGAGATCAAATCTATGGCTGCGAATTTAAGAAAGAAAT
>DHGE01000159.1 GCA_002402635.1 Deferribacterales bacterium UBA4806 | reverse complement strand
AAGATATTGTGGTTGAAAGCAAATGAACCAGAAAATTATAAAAAAATTAATAAAATAATGCTCCCGAAAGATTATATAGTATTTAAATTAACTGGCAATATTGGTACAGACTATTCAGATGCTTCAGGAACAGCATGTTTAAATATAGTATCAAATCAGTGGGACTACGAATTATTAGACAAACTAGAAATTAATAAACAGATTTTTCCCAAAATTTATGACTCTACGGCTATCAGAGGCTCATTAATACCAGAATTATCAGAGGAATTGGGATGGGACAATACATATATTGTTTCAGGTGGAGCTGACAATGCTGTTGCTGCTTTGGGACTTGGTATATCAAATGCCTCTGATTGTATGGTTAGTATTGGAACTTCTGGAACAGTATTGGTTGTAACTGATAATAAAAATCCAGATGAAACAGGAAAACTTCATTATTTCATACATGTTTTAAATGATAAAAAATATTATATGGGTGTCATGCTATCGGCTACAAATTCTTTGAACTTTATTAAGAACAATTTTTTTAAAGATATTACATGGCAAGAATTTGAAGCCAAAGCTTCGCTTTCACCTGCAGGAGCCAATGGATTAATTTTTTTACCTTATTTAAATGGAGAAAGAACCCCTCATAGAGATGCATTTGCAAGAGGTGTTATATATGGTTTATCATCTAAACATAATGAAAATGATATCGTACGTTGTGCTTTAGAAGGTGTTGCATTTGGATTACGAGACTCATTTGAACTTAACAAAAACAAAGGTGCTATAAATAAAATTAAAATCGTTGGAGGAGGCGCTAAAAATTTACTTTTATGTAGGATATTAGCAACAAACTTTAAATCAAAAGTTGAACTCCCATTAATTGATGAAGGTGCAGCATATGGAGCAGCAATGCTTGCAGCAATGGGAAGTGGCATGAATAAAGAAGATGTTTTGTCGTGGTATAAAACAAATAAGTATATAGAGCCTACCGATAAACTTAGTGGTTTTTATTCAGAATATTATGAAGTTTATAAATCGTTATATCACAATTTAAAAGAGACATATAAAGATTCTTATTCAATATTAGAAAGGTATTCTAATATTTTGATTAGTTGAACTTAACACTTTTATGAAATATGCAATAATTAATAAATATGAGGTAACGTAAACATTATGTTTTATTTTATCAATTTATTTATTATATGAGGAAATTTTAATGTTTAGAAAATTTTTTATTACTTATTTGTTTTTTACATTATTTTATTTTTTTATTGTTAATTCTTATTGATATATTAAAAAAGGCTTTAGGCATATTCTCACAAACCCCAAAGAGAAATATAATTTTATGAGAACCAATATAACAGAACACTCATTAAAGAGGATGTGCCAGTTGTATAGGGGTAGATAGAAGCAGTTATTACAAATGGACTGGGCACAAAGTCCAGGCACTTCGTATTGCTTAACTTTGTGTGGGAAATTTGTTGCAAGCCCATTATTATACCAATAGGCTCTGTGTCTAATATATGGGGTATCGATCCATTTAGATAAACTCAGACAGGAGCTTAATATTGAAAACAAAGAACAAGTCAATACAAATAACAAAGAGGAAAATATTATGAGGCATTCGAATTTATAAGGAAAAAAGAGACTTGACCATTAAATGGTTACAATTATTTGACTATCTTAAAATGGTGAGTTAAACTTTTATATGAGATATATTTTTAAAGTGACCTTTGTTGCTGTTTTCTTCATATTATGTTCTTTGATTTGTAGTGGAGAAAATGGGATTTTTAAAGATAAAGTATACATGCCACTCAAATTAAGTTCTCATTATGCAGATATTAAATCTATTTATGATGAATCTGTCTCTGAAGCTGAATATTATTTTAATTTAGGAATTATAGCATTTGATAATAAAAAATATAATGATGCAATAAAGTTTTTCACAAAATCTATTGAGTTGGATCCGTATAAACCTGCAACTTACTTAAATAGGGGAGTTGTGTATTTAACTTTAAATAACTTGAAAGCAGCTCTTAAAGATTTTGACAAAGCTATTGAAATTAATCCATTATATACGGAAGCATATGTAAACAGGGGCTCAGCCTACATTTTATTAGAAGATTATGATAATGCAATATTGAGTTTCAATGAAGCAATTAAACTAAATCCTAATGATGCAGTTGCTTATTTTATGCGAGCCCAGGTCTATCAGCATATAGGTGAAATTAAACTGGCAGAAAATGATTTTAATATGGCCTGTCAATTAGACAATTTTTTTTGTTTTAATAGTAATTGAATAAAAAGAATAACAAATAATGATGACTATTTGTTATGTATAGATTCTTGTTTATGAGCGGCATAGAGATGTTTTTTTCAGAATAATAACTAATACAATGTTGGCGACATTTGCAAAAGACTTACATTTGATAGAGTTTGCAAGGGATGGAGACATTAGACAGGTTGAATCTTTGATTAAACTGGTGCTAATGTAAATGCAATGTTTAATGCCTTACAGTACCGGCTTGACCCTAAAGAAAAAGAATCTCCCAACCTTCGAGGTTGGGAGATTTATGGTTGTTAAAGTTGAAAGATTTGCTAAAACTTATATACCTTACTTGATAGTGAATATTATTTAGAGAGTTTTTTGGTAAACCAGATTAAAGAAAATGTAAATAAACTGCCACCTATAATTAAGATACCTAAAATATCAAACCATACATAGCTTAAACCATTTCCTTTAAATAGCACGCTATAGCCAAAATCTATGAAATATCTCATTGGCGAAATTAAACTTAAATATTGCATCCACTTTGCCATTGCCTCCGGTGGTGTCCAAGCTCCAGATAAAAAAAGCATGGGTGCCAAAACTAATAATACAAGCATAATAGTTTGGGAAAGATTATTTGCTATTATTGCTATTGCAATACCTAAACTTTCTATAGTAAATACATAAAGCGCAGCTACTATATAAAAGAGTAATAGGCTGCCTCTTATGGGGACCCCAAATACAGGTTTTAATATAAGGAAGATGCTTATAAGTGAGAATAAAAGTATTATTACTAAGTTGACCAGTATTTTTGAAAAAAAGATTTCTGAAACAGTAGCAGGGGTTACCATGAGCTGTTCAATTGTACCATATTCTTTTTCTCTAACTAAAGCTGCAGCAGCTAACAACATTGAAACCATTGTAAACATGTTCAGGAGCTCTAAAAGTGATGAAAACCATGAGCTTAATATATTAGGGTTAAATTCAACTCTCACTCTTTCATCAATAGTGGGGAGTGTTGTAACTTTATAAAATAAGTCATTTTTCTTTTTTTCTAACAATTCTAATGAATATGTGTTAACAATTTGAGCAATATAAGATATCGCAATAGTTGCAGACATTGAAATTGTGCCATCAACAATAATCTGTACTTTAGAGGAGCTTGATGCGTCATCAATTTTTCTTTGAAAGTCAGTAGGTATAACAACAGCTAATGACGCCCTTCCACTATCTAAGGCATATATTAATTCTTTTTCATTTTTTAAATAACCTAATATCTTAAAATAGGGTTTATGTAACCTGCTGATTAATTCTCTGCTTTTAGGTGAATTATCTAAATCCATAATTACAGTGGGATAGTTTTTTACTTCTAAATTTATGCCATGTCCAGCTGTAAAAATTGCGCCAGTAAAGGCCCAAAGCAGTATAAATATTAATGCTTTGTCCCTTGAAAACTCTAAAAATTCTTTTCTTAGAAGTGCATAGAAACGTGATTTCACTTAATCTATTCTCTTTTTAAAAAATAATGTAGTAATTATGTATACAATTAAAGTATAGATAAACAAAATTATCAAATCTCTTAAGTAAAACATAAAACCTAAACCCTTTAAATAAATACCTCTAACAATCCCCATAAAATATGTTGCAGGCAGCAAATGACTTACGAATTGCCCCATTGCATCAAGTCCACCAACTGGGTTTAGAAGCCCAGAATATAAGAAAGCAGGTATGACTGTGCCAATAAATGTTATAAGCATCGCAGAAATTTGAGTCCTTGTTATTGTTGAAATAAAAAGTCCAATGCCAATGGTGCATGTTATATATATAAAAGTGCTTGCAGATAAAAATAAGAAACTGCCTAAAAAGTTTACCCTGAATAGAATGGTGCTCATAATGAAAATAATGATATAATCAAAAAAAGCCACAAAGATATAGGGGGTAGATTTGCCTAACACTATTTCAAAGGGTTTTACGGGGGAGCAGTATAAATTAAAAATAGTACCCCGTTCTTTTTCCCTCACAACAATTAAAGAAGCTAAAAGGGCAGGATAGAACATTAGGGTTGTGACAAGAAGCCCTGGTATAATAAAATTATTACTTTCAAGTGCTGGATTATACCATGCTCTATTTTCAATTGTTACTGGACTGACTGTAATACCAGTGTAACCTGCCTGGGATAAAAAATCTGAAATTAGCCTTTCAGTAAACATACCATTAATTGCTGTGACATAACCCCTTACGACCTCTGCTCTTGATGGAAAGGATCCATCAATGATTACCTGTACTTTAGAAGGCTCACCTGCATATAATTTTCTGGAAAAATCATAGGGTATAACTATATAAACCCTGATTTTGCCACTTCTTATAAGTTTATCGACATTCTTATAGCTTTTTTCAACACTATAAAGTTTAAAATATTCTGAATTAAAAAATGAATTCATATATTCTCTTGATAGATAAGTCCCATCTTCATTTATAAAAGACACAGGAATATTTTTTACATCCATACTGAGTCCATAGCCAAAGATTAGTTTTAAAATAAGAGGGACAATAATTGCTAAACCTAAATATATTGGATCTCTTAAAAGTTCTGTACCTTCCTTTTTAAATATTGCAAAAATTCTTATTAGGCTATTCATTTTCAGCGTTTTTGATAAAATCAATAAATGTTTCTTCCATTGTAATAGGCTGTTTTGCTATATCATAATTTTTTAATCCCAGATCCATCAATAAATGTTCAATTTTTTCTTTATCTTCTTTTAACCTTTTAGTTCTGAGCTGAATTCTACTGCCGTATAGAAAGGCACCTGGATATTCTTCCAGAATTTTATCGAATACCTCTCTATAATCAGGAACTTTTATTGATAATAAAGAACCTGAAAGTTTTTCAGAAAACTCTTTAAGTGCCTTTACTGAATCTTCTTTTAAAAGATTACCCTGATGCATAAGGCCCAATCTGTCACAATGCTCTGCTTCACTCATATAGTGAGTTGTCACAATAATTGTTACACCATTTTCTCTTGAAAGCTTGTATATTATATCCCAGAACATTTTCCTTGCAATTGGATCCACTCCAGAGGTAGGCTCATCTAAAAAAAGCACAGGAGGATTATGCAATAGTGCGCAGGCTAATGACAAGCGTTGTCTTATACCTAATGGTACACTTTTCGGAAAACTTTTTATATAAAGTTCGAGTCCTAATGGCTTTAATATGTAATCAAAAGATTTCTCTTTTACCTCATATAAACCTGCGTATAGTCTTAGGTTCTCAATAACAGGGAGATTTGCGTATAGTGAAAAGTGCTGGGACATATATCCTATATTATTCCATATGCGTCTTTTATCTGTTTTAATGTTATAACCAGCAACTGAAATATCACCTTTTGTTGGTTCTAACAATCCACACATTATTTTAATCAGTGTAGTTTTGCCTGCTCCATTAGGCCCCAATAAGCCAAATATTTCCCCTTTTTTTATGTTGAGAACTACATTGTTTACAGCAATAAAATTTCCAAATTGCATAGTTACATTTTTACATACAATCATGTCCATTAATTCGAGGGATTCTTTTACTTTTCTTTCAAGTTTGAATGTTATTTCTTCTTTTTTTGATGTTTTTTGTAAAAATACGTCTTCTAATGTGGGTTCAATTTCTTTAATTGATAAAACCGATATTTTATTATCTGTTAATATTGTATTTAATTCATCCAGTGATAAATCAGAGCAAAGTTTTATTATTTCACCAAATATTTCTACTGAGTTGGTCTGTTTTGAGTTTTTAAATAAATCATAGGCCTCATTCTGTTTGTTAACTATTAATTCAAAAAAATGACCCTTTGCACTTTTTTTAAGATTTTCGGGGTTGTCTTCTGCCATGATTTCCCCTTCGTGTATAAATGATATTCTGTGGCACCTTTCAGCTTCATCTAAATAAGAGGTAGTCAAAAGGACTGTTAGTTTTTTTTCTTGTACAAGCCTATGTATAATTTGCCAGAAATCCCTACGGGAGATGGGATCTACCCCCGTTGTTGGCTCATCAAGGAGGATAATGTCTGGTAGATGTATTAATGTGCAAATAAGGGCTAATTTTTGTCTCATACCTCCTGATAGATTTTTTGCTTTTCTATCTAAAAATGGTTTGAGTCTTGTTGTGGTAAGCAATTCTTCTTTATTCTTAAGGTACACCTCTTCAGGTATAGTTCTTAAATTCTTAAAAAATTCTATATTCTCATTTACTGAGAGGGTATCATATAAATTAATTCCAAGGCCCTGTGGCATGTAACCAATAATTTTTTTTACGTGTTCTGGATTTTTCTTAACATCAATATCTGCTATAACTGCTGAGCCTGAGGTAATTTTTAAAACCCCTGCCAGCATTTGAATAATGCTTGTTTTACCTGCACCATCTGGACCAATAAGGCCATAAATTTCGCCTTCATTTACTTTAAAGGACACATCTTTAACAGCTTCAACGACACCTCTCTTTTTATAGTTTTTGGCAATGCTACTTACATTAATGACTTCTATGGTTTTATCCAATCAACATTATTTAAATACTTTATAACAGCATCTGCAGGCATGCCAGGTTTTAATAGACGTTCGCTATTATCTTTAAAAGTTAATTCAACGCCGAATACGAGCTTTACCCTTTCCTCTTTTGTTTCAACATTTTTCGGTGTAAATTCAGCCTGCTGAAATATCTTGGTTACTGTTGCATCAAAGGCTCTATCAGGGTAAGCATCTATATATATTTTTACAGGATTGCCTAACTTAATTTTGCCGATTAAAGTCTCTGGTATGTAGACTTTTAAATAAAGTCTATCCATGTCCACTGCAACATAAATAGGTGTCCCAAAAGAAATTACTTCGCCATTTTCCACAGGCCTGCTTAAAATAACTCCATTTATGGGAGAATATACATTCATCTCAGCAACATCAGCCTTTAACTCCTTACTTTTTTCTATTTCTGATTCTAAGCTTGCTTTTGTTTCCTCTAACTCTTTCTTTTTTATTTCTATTTGATCCCTTCTGGCCATAACAGCATCTAAATTTGCCTTTGCTTTATCAAACTCATTTTTGGCTCTATTGAAATCTTCTATACTTGATGTATAGGATGTTTTTACAGCATCAAAATCGCTCTCAGATACTAATTGTTCATGAAAAAGTTTTTTATATCGATAGAATTCTCTCTCCCAGTTCTTCATTAGAATTGAAGTCTTTTTATAGGCTGTTTTTGCAGAATTATAATGTTCTTTAGCTTCGTTTATTCTTGCTTCCACATCTTTTTCTGTATAAGCAATATCAATCTGAATTAACTCTAAATGTTTTCTATAATAATCGATGTTTTTAAGTGTTTGATTGTATTGAGCTAATAATTGGTCTGATTCAATAGTTGCTACTAAATCATTCTTTTTTATTTCATCGCTTTCATCATATAGTAGTTTACTAATTCTGCCTGAAATCCGTGTAGCAAGCACAACTTCTCTGCCTTCAATTCTTCCACTTGCAACGATTAAGCCTTCTGGAATTGCATGAAGTGCTCTATATAATAAAAAAATTCCTATTATTAACAAAAGAATTGAACATACTATTATAATAATATATCGAAGTTTTTTCATATATAAGACCCCTAAATAATATTTTAACATATTTTAACTAATAATTGTAATTTAAAACAATGAAATAATGACATGTTAAGGTATTTTAAAGTTACTCTATTTAATAAACTTTTGATTATAATAAATCGGAAATAATTTTCAGTTAGTTACTAAATTAAACTTTTTTTGAAAAAATCTACATCTAGCATTAAAGGTCAATAAGTGTTTTCTTTATCTCTTTACCTGGTTTAAAATAGGGAACTTTTTTTGAGGGTATTTTTATCTGTTCGCCACTTTTTGGATTTCTAGCGATTTTTTCGCTGGTTTCTCTAATATTAAATGTTCCAAATCCTCTGATCTCTACTTTGTCATTATTTATAAGGGCTTTTTTTATCTGGAGAAACATTTCATTTACTATATATTCTATATGTTTTTTGTTTAAGTTAGTAAATCTTTCTGAAATTAAATCTATTAGTTCCGATTTTGTCATGTTACATATACCTTTTATGTGTTGAATTTAATAAATATAAATATTATACATTTAACGTATGATATTTATACATAAAAATAACATGGTGTCAATTGATTTCTAAATCTTTTAATCTATCGATTTATAAATCGAGTCTAGCCGTTTTCATAAGCAGGATATTTGGTTTATTAAGAGATACTGCTATTGCGGCTTTCTTTGGTGCCAACAAATTAACAGATATTTTTTTTATTGCCTTTGCTATTCCCAATTTATTTAGAGCTTTTTTTGCTGAAGGGGCTTTGTCGTCAGCATTTGTACCTATATTAAGCGATAAATTTGTAAAAGATAAAAAACTAGCTAATAAATATATCAGTGATTTAATGTTTGCCTTATTAATTATAACATTAATAATTCTGTTAATTTTTATTGTTTTCTCTAAATATATAATATTAATTTTTATGCCGGGTTATTATAATGATAAGTCAATAGTTACTATTGGTTCACACTTGTTAATTATTTTGATGCCATATTTACCTATTATTACTGTTTGTGGTTTGTTTTCTGGCTATTTAAATATTAATAAAATTTATTTTATTCCACACTCTTCAACAGTATTATTAAATTTGTCTATGATTACTGGAGCTATTTTTGGTGGTTACTTAGGAGGCAATATTTATATACTTTCATATTCTGTGGGAGTGGGCGGTCTTCTTCAACTACTTTATATATTCTATTTCTCTAGAAAAATGGATTTTCATTTTCAGATTGATAGCTTGAAAAATTTTTCATTTACTACATTCTTTAACAATTTTGATGCAGATGTAAAAAAAACATTCTACCTTGTTATTCCATCTATTTTAGGGCTTTCAATAAATCAACTAAATTTTGTTGTGGGTAGGATCCTTGCTTCTTTTTTAAAAGAAGGAAGCATTTCTTATTTATATTATGCTAACAGACTTTATCAATTACCAATTGGAGTTTTTTCTGTTGCTATTGGTGTTGTATCTCTAACAGAGTTAAGTCTAGCATATTCTAAAAATAGACCTGATGAAATAAAGAAAATTCTTGACAATGCTGTACTTGTATTGTCATTATTTATTCTTCCGTCTTTTATCGGTTTAATTATATTATCTAAAGAGCTAGTTACGATCATTTATCTACATTTTAACTTTACAAAAATTGATATGATAAATACAAGTATTGCTTTACAGATGTATACGGTTGGGTTGATTTTTATTTCATTAGTAAATATATTTACAAGGGCCTTTCATTCTAAAAAAGATCTTGTAACACCTGTTAAAATAAGTTTTTTTGCTTTCATATTAAATATAATGTTAACTGTAATATTAATGAGATTTTTATCACACGCTGGTATAGCATTGGCGTCAAGTATTGCATCAGCTTTCAATGCAATTTTTTTATATATCTATTTGAAGGAATATAGTTTCGATTTTAGGAAATATAGTTATTTTCTCTTAAAAGTTATCATATCATCGATTGTGATGATGCTGTGTTTATTAGGTATGAAGGCTATTAATATTAACGTATTATTGAATGTTTTTATATGTGTGGTTGTTTATTTTTTAATGTTAAAAATATTTAAAATAAATATTAGAGAGTTTAAAGTATGAAGATATGTCTTCAGAGAGTTTCAGAAGCCAGTGTTGAGGTCAATCATGAGAGAATATCAACAATATCGCAAGGAATTTTACTGTTAGTTGGATTCTCAAAAGATGATAAAATTGATTTTGTTGATAAATTAATAAATAAAATTATTAATTTAAGGATTTTTCCTGATATTGAAGGAAAATTTGACAAGTCAATAAAGGATATAAATGGAGATATCTTGGTTGTTAGCCAGTTTACACTTTATGGTGATGTTTTTAAAGGGAATAGACCAGATTTCACAGCTGCAATGGCCTATGGCGAAGCAGAGAAACTCTATGAAAAATTTGTGGACACTTTAAAGAAATCCTATTATGAAGATAAAGTTAAAACAGGTATTTTTGGAGCGAAAATGTTAGTCAATTTAAAAAATGATGGACCTGTCACATTAATTGTTGAATATCCATAAGATATATTAATGAGGTGAGTAAATGGCTGTTAAAGTTTTAACTGTTGGTCCTTTAGCTGAAAATTGTATAATCTATAGTAAGAACAATAGGTGTATCATATTTGATCCAGGTGATGAAGGTGACAAAATTGTAGAGTATATTAAGCAAAATTCTTTTGAGCCTTTATATATATTAAATACACATGGTCATTTTGACCATATTGGTGCAGTAAGATACCTCCAGAAATATTTTAATATACCATTTTATTTACATAGTGACGATAATTATCTTATTAAAAGTAGTGCAGAGTCTATACTGTTTGCTTTTATAAGGGTTGAAGTGCCAGAAAAAATATGTTTTTTAAATGATAATGAAATAATAAAATTTGAGGATGAAGAATTTTTAGTTATACATACTCCAGGCCATACAAAGGGGAGTGTATGTTTTTATAATAGTAAAAGCAATATACTGATTTCTGGTGACACACTTTTTAATAATTCAATTGGTAGAACTGACTTGCCTGGTGGCGATTATAATAGTCTAACAGATTCTATAAGAAATAAATTGTTTTTACTTCCAGAGAACACAATAGTATACCCAGGGCACGGTATTGAAACAAATATTGGTTTTGAAAAAGCCTATAATCCTTTCTTGAAATGATTGTTTATTTACTTTTGAAGTAATAAAGATAAATTCTATTGTAAAAATTTCAATTTAATGTTTTTACGGGAGTGCGTTCAATATATTCTATTTCACCAGCTCGGAGAAAATCAACTATAATCTTTTTAATTTCATTAGTATCTAGATATATTGAAACTCCATTAACATGTTTTAAACATGTTGGTTTTTTATCTTTATATTTTTTTATCAAATTATTTAAAATATCTTTATTCTTTATATTTTTATATTTGATTACATATAGATTCCCTGGATTATCAAACCCAAATGTTTGAATCTTTTGATGATCAATAGTTAAAATAGTTGTATTATCTCTGCTTGAACAACTAGCAATAAAGAGGAATCCTACTATAATTAATAAAATGAGTTTCATAGATTCTCCTTTAAACTGATTTTATAAACAGTATAACTAAAATTTTTTATTTTTAATATAAAAAAATAAAAATGTCTTGATTCCTTAATGATTACTTATTATCTTCAGATGATTAAAATAGAGGGTATACACTTGAAAACACATAAATCTAAAATTAAACTTATATTATTGGTAATCCCAATTATATGTGTATTTATAGCTATAGGATGGGTGCTTGTTAAAAAGTTAGAAAATGAAAAGCCAACCATATCAATTGATCCTGAATTATCAAATATTAAATCAACAGTCACTTTTAATTTAAACTCATTAGACAATAGGAGTGGTCTAAGACATGTACTTGTTGAAATTTCACAAGGGGAAAAGAGTACTATACTTTACAAAAAACAATTTTCGGGTGATACATTTTTTCCAGAAAAAAACACAAAATTTGATAATACTACAATAACAATTGACCCAAATAAATTGGGTTATAAAGATGGGAAAGCAGTTTTACAGATAGCAGTTAGCGATTTTTCATGGAGAAATAGTTTAAAAGGTAATGAGTCAATAATAAAAAAAGAAATAATTATTGACACCCATCCGCCTGCTATTAGTGTTTTAACAAAAGCACATAATATTATGTCAGGGGGCTCTGGTCTGGTAATATATCGATTAAATGAGGTACCCAATAAAAGTGGGGTTGTTGTTGATGATAAGTATTATCCAGGACACTCAGGGTATTTTAAGGATCCTAATATTTATCTTTCATTTTTTGCTCTAGATTATAATAAGAAGAAAATTGATAAACTATATGTCTATGCAACAGATGAAGCTGGAAATAAAAGTGTCGCTGGATTCAATTACCATATTAAAAGTAAAAATTATGCAAAAGATTCGATAAACATCTCAGATAGTTTTTTGAATAAGAAATTACCAGAGTTTGAAAATAGTATGAAATTTGATCCTAACGCAACTAATATAGAAAAATATATAAAGGTAAATAATGAATTTCGTAAAATCACTTATAATATAATCTCCGAACTCTCTAATATGACTGATAAAGTTCTCCATTGGAAAGGTCCTTTTCTAAGGTTTAGTGGTAGCCCTATGGCTGGATTTGCTGATGATAGAACTTATGTGTATCATGGTAAAATTGTAGATAGACAAACTCATATGGGGGTTGATATTGCTTCGTTAGAACATGCAAAAGTACCCGCAGCTAATAATGGCAAGGTTGTTCTAGCAGGTGCTGCAGGAATTTATGGTAATACAGTTGTTATTGACCATGGTTTTGGATTGTTTAGCCTTTACGGACATTTGAGTTCTATCTCAGTAGAAGAGAACCAAATTGTATCAAAGGGAGATATTATTGGTAATACTGGCATGACAGGACTTGCAGGTGGTGATCATCTACATTTTAGTATAATTATAAATAAAACCTATGTAAATCCCACTGAATGGTGGGATAACAATTGGATTGTTAATAATATTACATCCAAACTAGATGAAGTAAACGCTATGATTAATAGTGACTAACTTTATTATCTACACTTGAAGATGCAAACAATAAGAATTTGTTAGCCCTTGATTTTTATTGGGATACCAGCCACTAATAGATAAATATTATTTGCAATAGTAGCAAGTTTTTGGTTAGTTATACCTAGACAATTGATAAAATATCTTGCAATTTTATCAATTGGGATTATTGATTGCCCAACTTCATTAGTAACAATTATTATTTCAGCGTTATTTTGATACATTGGAAGAAAATCTGTAAGATTATCAATTTGTTCAGACATATTAATATTGTAATATATTAGATTATTTATCCATATGTTTATACAATCAATTAAAATTAAGTCGTAATTATCTATATTACTTTTTAAAATTTTAACTATGTCCACAGGTTCTTCAATAGTTTCCCATCCAACATCCCTTTCTTTTTTATGTCTATTTATTTTTTCCCTAGTTTCATTATCAATTGCTTCTAAAGTTGCAATAAAAAGTTTTTTAATATAACACTTTGAAAGGTTTAGAGCGAAACTTGATTTTCCACTTTTAATACCACCTGTGACTAACGTTATCATTTAGAATATAATAACATTAATTATATAAAAAGTAAGTATTTATGAAAAATATTAAAATAACATATGGTTATGGTGTTTCATGAGCATATTAAGAGATTCAATTAGATCTTTAAGAGTAAACACTTCAATACAGAATGTTATGTTATTCTTAATTGCAAATTTTATTAAAAAATTTAACAAATCATTGTTTAAATATATAAGAGATTGGTGCTTTTTGCCATCTAATGTTCCATAAACATGTAGATATTTAATATATTTATGGTGAATATTTAAAAAATTGATAATACTATAAGCGTCATAATGTGGAAATGTATGACCAATATCAAAACATATATTAATTTTATTATGAATAAAGTTTTTAATGTGGTGTAAATTAATTGAAGTATTTTCAACTATTATTTCTTTTAGATATTTTTTTTGCAAATTATATATTTTCATAAGTCCTTTTATATTATATTCAGAATGTATAATAAGGTATCTAATGTTTTCTATAAGGTTAAAGTTAGAAATGAATTTTTCAATTTTATAAAAATCAGTAGTATTTGTAGGAAGATGAACTGAGTAAGATATAGTTGTATTCTTGAAGTAATTAAGTTCTTTCAATGTAGGCAAATCATGATGTTTTTTCCCTTCAAAGTAAAGAAGTTCTATATGGTCAATATAATTTTTTAAAATTTTTATATTTTTAATTCTTGTATCAGAAAAAATAAATGAAGTAGTGGCTATTTTTAATTTTTTCATATAGAATTAAAAATTATGGTACCAGAAATCATAATAGCACTAGATTATAATAATTTTAGTGAAATTAAAAGCATTGTTGATAATTTAGGTAAACTTGTTACATTTTATAAAATTGGTCTAGAAGCCTTTGTCTCTATAGGTAAAGAATCTTTAGAGTATTTAATAAAACAGAATAAAAGGATATTTCTTGATCTTAAATTGCATGATATTCCAACTACTGTCAAGAAAGCAGCAGTTGCAGCTATGCAGACTTACAAGATTGACTTGCTAAGCATTCATATACAAGGTGGCATTGAAATGATATCTGAAACTAAAAAGGCTATAAATAGCATCTTTTTATCCGTTCATAATAAGCCATTGTTGATAGGTATAACAGTTTTAACTTCTCTTGATGATAAATATTTAAAAGAGAATAAAATAGATTTTAAGAATATTCAGGAGTATGCATTGCATTTAGCAAATATTGGAAAAAATGCAGGTCTTGATGGAGTGGTATGTTCAGTGGGTGAGGCTAGTTCAATTAAAAAATTATGTGGCAATTCTTTTAAAGTGATATGTCCTGGAATAAGGCTTGATAGGAATAATCTAAATGACCAAAAAAGAGTGTATACTCCTCATGATGCGAAATTGGCTGGAGCTGATTATATAGTTATAGGTAGAGCAGTTACTGAAAGTAAAGAGCCAATTGTGGTTGTAAAAAAAATAATTGATGAATTAAAAAATGAATAGTCAAGAAATAATTGAAATATATAAAAAACATTCTGCCTTAATGACGGGTCATTTTTTATTGTCCAGTGGACTTCACTCTGATACATATTTACAATCGGAACTTGTTATGCAGTATCCCTTTATTGCTAAAGTTTTGATGGAGGAATTGGCTAAAAAAATATATATCTATGATTTTTCAACAATATTAAGTCCGGCAATTGGAGGGATAAGGGTTGGATATGAGTTGGCTAGAATTTTGAATAAAAAAGCAATTTTTGTTGAAAGAGTAGATGGGAAAATGTCTTTAAGGCGTGGATTTAATATCTCTAAAAATGAAAAAATTATAATTATGGAAGATGTTTTAACAACAGGTAGATCAACGATTGAAACGATAGAAGTTGCAAAGAGTTTTGGAGCAGAAATAGTGTTAGTGTCTGCACTTATTGACAGAAGTGAAAGGGATATTGATTTTAATACTCCTCTAATTCCATTAGTTAAGTTTAAAGTGTTAACATATAGTGCAAGTGATTGTCAATTATGTAAAAAAGGGTTACCTTTAATAACTCCTGGAAGTAGACATATTTAAAAAAAATTGCACCTAAATTTAGTGCTATATTAATTTTTGTTAAAATATAAATTTATGTTTGATCTTGTAAATAAGAATATATTTATTCTTTCGGTTGTTAAATTTTGTTTTTTCCTACAACTAATTATATTGTTATCAATTTACCCAAAGTGTTTAAATGCCTTAATGGTTTCAGGATTTGTATATGAGGATATCAATAGGAACAAGATATTTGATAAAGAGGATAAAGGAATTTATCAAGTAGGAGTTTCAAATGGTGTTGATGTTATTTTAACCGATAAAAATGGAAAGTACAGTATTGAACTGAAAGATTCTGACTATATTTTTATAATTAAACCTAGCAAATTTAAGTGTTCTTTGGATATGAATACAAAAATTCCCCACTTTTTCTCTCTTTTTGACGTAGATACTTTAAAAAAGGAGAGTATAGATAATGTTAATTTTCCATTATATAAAGTGAAAGAGAGGAAAGAATTTTCTGCAATATTTCTTGGTGATATACAAGTTAGAAACGAACAACAATTAGGTTATTTTATAAATGCCTTCATGCCAGATTTGTTTAAAGCAAATGCCGACATTTATATAACTCTTGGCGATAATGTCTATGATAATATGCTTTTATTTCCCTCTTTATTAGAAACTATGGGTAAATTAAACAATCCTGTATATTATACAGCTGGGAATCACGATATTAATTCAATTTCAGATGGACCTGAACTACAATATTTAACTTATAAAAAATATATAGGCCCTACATATTACTCTTTTAATTACTCTAATGTCCATTTTGTAATATTAGAATCGGTGAAATGGGATGGTTATAGATATTTTGGAGAATTTGGTGAAAAACAGCTAGACTGGTTAAAAAACGACTTAAAACATGTTGATGAGAATAGACTAGTATTATTTATTATGCATATTCCGATATTTACATGGGATGGAAAGAATAAATTAAAAAAAACTGTTAGTGACTCAGATAATTTTATTTCTATTGTAAAAGACTTCAAAAATTCTTTAATTATTGCAGGGCATACTCATACCATTGAAAAGATATATAGTAAAGATTATGATATACTTAATGAAAAACATTTAAAAATCCCTATTTTGATTGCTGGAGCAACAAGTGGAAATAGATGGAGAGACAACTGTGTTGATGAACTTGGAATTCCCTATAGTCGTATGAAAGATGGGTCTCCCAAAGGTTATTATTTGATAACTTTTAAAGATAATAAATTCAATGAAACATATAAGATTCCAGGAAATCCTAATAAACAGATGGATGTTTATGTTATTGATAACAATACACTTATATCTAATTCGATTACAGAAGAAGATCAGACTGATAATATGAGCCTTGTGGCTAATATCTTTAATGGTGATGCACACTCTAAAGTTTTTTATAGTATAAACGATAAAAAAAATATACCCATGAAAAGAGAATTTGTGATTGATCCACTATTTAATACTATAAGTGGTAATAAAGCATCTTATAAGTCTTATCACACTTGGTTAGCCAAATTAGATAGATTGGAAAAAGGGGTTCATAAGATAAAGGTGATATATAGAGATAAAAATGGTAAGGAATATGAAGAATTTAAAGTAATAACTGTAAAATAAGGTCTATCAGGGTAACTATATGAAAAAACTTTTTTTTATAATATTATTTGTAAATGTTGTAAATCTGCATGCACTCAATGTATCTTTTATTGATACTACAACTGACAGAGGCTCCTGTTTCTATAATTCTATTATTAACGATAACAATTATATAAGAGC
>DHGE01000061.1 GCA_002402635.1 Deferribacterales bacterium UBA4806 | reverse complement strand
AAAATTTTATTTTTTATAATAGTCCAGGTAAAATCCTTAATTCCTTTCAGTTTATTTAAGTCAATTTCAGAATCAATATTTTTATTATCTATTACCATATCTACAATATCTGGATAAACTTCTAAAAGTGTCTCTACCTGATTTTCAGTGAGAATGGATTTTAAAAATAATTTAGTATCCGATATTGTTTTTGGTGTATCCTGTGAGATACTAATAACTTCAAAGCCATAACCCCACTTTGTGTGATTAGACAACTTTGCTTTTACTTTATATGGAATATCGGAATAATCTAATCGTTGCATTTTTCCGCGTAAAGTTACCTGGTAGAGAATTCTATCATCTTCTTTTGTTGAAAAGAGATTATTGTTTCTTATAGTAATAGATGTTGGTAATTCTATTTCTGAATTAAAAGTATAAACACCCCATGACGAATCATCAGAATAGAATCTTTCATAAGTTATGAATCCTGTAAATTCATAAACTTGATCAAAATCAATCGGGAGATCTGATTTTTTATTGTTTATAGTTGTTTCATATATTTCAGATTCAAATTCTTTAGAAATTTTCAAAAGTTTTCTCCATTTTCATATTCGTTTTTATTTTAATAATTTATCATTTTCTTTCACTATATAATATACTTCTAACCATAAATCAAATTTATCTTCTATTTTAACCCACTTACTTTCTTCATTTCTCATCATAGAATTCTTTTTTATAACTTTTTTAAATAATAAAATATCACCTTTATTTATAGGAAATTCATTATAAATCTTATTATTTATTTTAAACGTTTTTCTTTCTCCTGTCAAGAGATTTTGAAATTCTATTTTTGGAGAATATTTTGTGTCCACACATAAAGCTACCGCATAGTTTTTATTTACAGGAAAATTGGTTTGAATTTCATTTAGGATCTCTAATTCATTTTTTATTTGTTGCTGAATTGAATAGTTTTTGTTAGGAAGTTCATTCCATATCTTTTGTAATTCAGAAATTCTTTTTTCTTTTGTTTTATCAGTATGAGTTTTAGAATATCTGTTTTTTCCAGAAGTGAATTCTTTGTAAAACGTGTGTAATTTTTTATTTTTACCAAATTCTTCAAAATATCTTATTTTTATTAGATCTTCAAATTTGGAAGATATGTATGAATTGTCTTCTGAGAAAATTAGCAAATCTAAAAACTTATATTGTGAATTTTTTTCTATAATAAATAATTTGCTTAACTGTAGCATGTCTTCCGCAATCTTATTTCCAAATCCTTTTATTGATTTCAAAGACATATTAATTGCATTATTATCTAGATCATAAGATATTTTGGTATTGTCCTGTCCAAATTGAAATATGGGAAAATTTATATTGAATGCCTCTATGGCTTCTTTTTTGGATAATAATATCCTGTCTTTATTTCCTTTGTCTTCCATGATTTGTATGAATGATGTATAGAATTGAATAGGATAATGAGATTTTAAATATGCTCCATATAAACTATCTCCAGCGACACTATATGAGTGCGAACTATTGAAAGAATACCTTGCACTATCTTCAATAACTTGCCATGTTTTTTTGGAAACACTATCTGCATCTTTCTTTTTTATTTTTTCGTTTTCTATTAATCTTTTTGTCATTCCTTTAACAAATTGATCTTTTACAGAAACAACTTTTTCATATCTTTTTTTAGCAATATTTTTAATGATGCTATAAGTTTCATCAATTGGAATTCCAGCGTATGAAAGGACAGCCATTGTGTTTTCTTGATACAACATAAATGAATAAGGAAATTCATCAGTTTGAATAATATTATCAAGAGTTTCAACCCCAAAACTAAATGGTTTTCTTTGTTCAAAAGTATGATATTCTGATTGGAATCCTGGACGAATCGCACTAATAAAAGCAGATAATTCGGATATATTTTTAGGGGCATATCTTATGGCTTTTTGTGTTGTAACAGATTTCTCAAATTGATTAATTCCAATTGTCCATCCATTTTTATACACGTCCCAAACCTTTTCATTTTTATCACATATATCAATTAATTCTGGAATTGTATGAGGTTTAATATTTATTTTTTCATATGTTTTATAAATTAAATCCACCACATCCACTTTTAATAAATCATTTTTCAACATTTTATATTTTTCTGCAAACAGACCATCACAATTAACACAAAGATTATCTGAATTACTTGCAGAAGATTTTATTCTAATTAATCCGAATTCTTCTTTTAAATTTTCGTTCATTATTAAACTTGCACAAGGATGAATTGAAATACTATTGACTAAATTTAAATATTTTAAGCTACCGTCATAAATATTTCTATATTTTTCTTCAATAAAATTATAGATAGAAACGTTTTCTTTCTCTTCTTCATCTGCATATTTTAACGATTCTTCATATTGTTTTATTTGATCAGAAATTAAATTTGCTATTTCAAAACTTATGTTGTTTGCTCTAGCATACATTTTCCAAGCACCAGAAGATTTCATTGTTCCAAAAGTTATCATTGGATAACTATGTCCTTCACCCATGATTTCTTTTTGTGCTTCTAAAAATATTTGTGGATCAGATAAATTGAAATCTATATCTGGAAGTGATCCAGCTTCTAAAATTCTTTCTTTTGTAATAAACCTTTCTGGAAATAACTTTACTTTAGATGAAATTCTATCAATGGTTGTAAATCCAAGAAGTTTTGAAATATAAAAAGATGGGGCTGAATTGTGAACAAGCATATTGTTGATTACATAGGAATGGTTTCCTAGAACAGACAAATCATAAACTTCTGTTTCTTTTTTTTCATTATTGATTATTTCAATGTTCTTAATTGGAAAATACCAAAAAGAATCGTCTTTTTTACACTCCTCATATTTTTTAACTCTATTTAACGCCTTTTTATGAAGTTGAAGTTTATATGATTTTTTACAAACATACCCTTCTTTAGTATTATAGGATTCTCTTATGTTTAAAGAATCTGGACTTTCTCCAACACAGGAATTGAGTATTTTGAAAGCGGAAATAATCGAACTCGATGTGTTGTCAAATGAATCAATGACGTTTTCTTTTCCAGAAAAGTGACCATCAGAAAACATTAATCCTTCCCATATTCCTCTTAGGTTTTCTTTGCTTTGATTTAATAATTTAAAATTAAAGTTTTTATTTTTTTCTTTTTTAGATATAAAAATTTCTTTTTCAAAAAATGATCGGAGAACTATTGATGTTGCATATATTTGAATTAATTGTCTGTTTTTAGATTTATATTCATAAGTAGGGCATCCAATATTGTTAATTATATCTAAAAAATATTTTCTGTTGATAATGTTCTTATTTGCGTTTGTTCCAATAGCTAAAGCGATTTGAGATCTATTTTTTGATACTGTAAATCCATCTCCATACATTAACCCTAAAAAAATATTAAAATTTTTATCATTTTTTATAAATCTTTTTATTTTAATCGTTCTGTGGTTTTCAATGTATTCAATATACTCCTGTTGATTCCTGAATGGGGTATTGTTGAGAAATTTTTGTTCAATCCATTTTTTTCTAGAAAAACAATTCTCTTTTCCGTTTGCATAATTTTCAAACAATGATTTTCCAACGCCAAATTCTTTTGCTAAAGATGATGGTGAATAATCATAGTCTTTTCCAACATTAGAATTTTTTTCATAGATATATTCTTCATCATATTTAAATCCAAAATAATTGTATTCATTCAAATCTATTATAGAACTACATAATATTTCATTTTGATATATTGGAAGACATACAAAATCTCCTTTTTTTATTTCTTTTGCTTCTACCCATTCATTTTTCCCATTTCTATGTATAAATATTCTGTGGTCAAATGTGCAAACATTATGTTTGTTCTTCCCTCCATAAATATATTTTATATTTATTAGTGGTTCTGATATTTTATATTTTAAAACATCAAAAACAGGATGAAATTTTCCATCTTGAGATATTACAGAGTCTCCTTTTTTTACATCACATATATCTTTCAGTCCATTATTTGTAAAAATTTTTGCGTCTTTTGTAAAACATCCTCTTGAAGTCAAAGTAATATGACCGCCTTTTTCTATTCCTTTTTTTATAATCTCATAATCAAGAAGAAAATAATCACTCATATTTGTTTCTACAATTGTTGAAACTTCTTTTGAAATTTCTTCTTCATATTTTTTGTGTTGTTCTTTAGGGATGTTTGTTTTTTCTGTTTGCCATTTACTCCAAATAAGGTTTTCAAATTTTTTATTTCTTTCTTCTTGTGATAGATCAGGGTATAAAGTAGGTAGTTTTATTTTTGTATCATTAAAGATTACAGAATTATATTCTTCAACTGATTCAAATATGTTGGTATTTTCTAATGCCAAATAGGTTTCATGTTTACTTAAAATGCCTTGAATTTTAAATCTATTTATTGCTTCTTGATAAGATGGAAAATCCAAATACCAGTTATCTTCATCTGGATAAGTAATTCCTCTTGATAAAAGATAATCATCTCTTTCTTTTGCTTGTTCTGGATAAATCATATGGCTATCCATTCCAGCAATTATTTTTATATTATGTTTTTTTGATAATCTTAAAACTTCTTTATTGATTAATTTTTGTTTATCAACATTGTGTGGTTGAACCTCTAGGAAAAAATTATTTTGAAAATGATTGTGGATTTGTATGATTAAATTTTCATAGTCTGGATATTTCCAAACACCTCCTAAACATGCAGAAGTAACCCAAACATCATTTTTAGGCATTTTAAGCAGTATATCTAAGTCAATACGTGGCTTATAATAAAAGCCTGTTTCGTTTGCCTCAGAAAGGGCTAAATTAATTGCCTTACGACCATTTTCATTTTTAGCTAATAAAATAATATGTGCATTAGTAGAATCTTTTTGAAGCCTATCTTTTACAAAATAGGCTTCTGTTCCCAAGAGTGGTTTTACATTATATTGTTTTGACAATTCTATTCCTTCAATGAACCTTCCCATCCAACCATGTTCAACATAACTACACACGCTTTGATTTAATTCAACAACTCTTTTAGTCCTATCTTCATTAGAAATAGTTGAATCAGGCGTAGAAACATTACTGTACATTGAATGAGAATGATAATTAATATAATTCATAATTATTCTATAATTTCATAATCAACCACAATACATTGAGGAATTCTAATTCCACCATATTCGTTCATACTCATCTTACAAATAGCATTAATTTTTAAATTTGCTCCAGACCAATCATTTTGTCTTGCTTGTAAAATAGCATCATCTTGATTATTTTTAAATTTGATAAATTGAATTTCGTTGTTGTACAGGAACTTCCATGTATCTTCTGTTTTTCCCATAAGTTCAATATCAGTTGTGTTTACTGGAATATTTTTTACTAATACCAGGCTTTCCTCAATTCCGTTTCCATAATAATCATAAAGTTCATTCATATCTTTGATGATTTCAATAGTTAGGTTTTCTATATCAATTTCAAAATCAATATAATGAATAAATTCACCAAAGTTAATGTCTTTAAGGTCTTCGTTTATTTTTTCAAGTGCTGGTTTTATATTTTCTACTTTGATACCAATTCCAAAAGCTTGCATGTGTCCTTGTGCATATTCAAAATATCCTGTTCCTAATAAATAATCTTTTAAATTATCAATTTGATTTCCATAATTTCTACCAGATCCAGCAAAAACATTGTCTTTATTTTTTCTAATTAATAAACATGGTTTTTGATATTCTGAACTTAATCGCATAGCAACCAATCCCGTATAACCATAATCGACTCCATTAGCATCAACAAATAAAATCTTGTTTTCATTCCATTTATTTTGATCAATCAACCCACGTAAATACTCCAATGACTTATCAATTTCTCTGTTCTGTTTTGCTTTCAAATTAGTTGCTAATCTGGCAACCATTTCTTGCATGGTTTCCTGAATCTCTTCTCCGTTACGTTTTTTATATGGAAAAGTCGTTGGATCTCCAATAAAAGCCTTAAACATTAATTCTTTTTCTTCTAAAGAACCCGATCTAATTAGAGCATTTATTAATGGTGAAATATAGAAGGCAACTACATTCACATTAATATTATCGGTATTTCCAATTGAATAAGATTGTTTTTCTATGATTGCTTGAATAAATTTGTTTTTAATATTTTTTAAACCCTTAGTTACTAGATAACGATTTTCATATTCTAGTATAGACATTGAATCTGCAATAATTGACATAGCAACTAAATCATCAAAATCGTTAGAATCATCCCAAAGTTCATCATCTAAACTTTCTAGGAATTTCTTAGTTACACCCGCCCCACTAAGATATTTATTAGGATAATCTCCTAGTTGGTTATTGACAACAATAGCATAAGGATTTTCTTCTTCTACCTGGTGATGATCCAATACGATTACTTGAATATTTTTTTCTTGAAGAATTTTACATTCCTTAACATCATTTGTTCCTGCATCTGGAACAATTAGTAAGTCAATTTTTGATTT
>DHGE01000167.1:68035-68229 GCA_002402635.1 Deferribacterales bacterium UBA4806 | reverse complement strand
ATTCTTTTTTTATAGACCTTTAACTTTTCTTTTAAAACATTGATATATTGAGGGGTAGTGCCACAACAGCCTCCAACAATATCTACTAGTCCTTCTTTGCACATTTGAGATATAATCTCTGAAAAGTTTTCTGATGATAAATCATATTGCAGTTTACCATCAATATTTTTTGGCAATCCTGCGTTTGGCATAAT
>DHGE01000167.1:0-68017 GCA_002402635.1 Deferribacterales bacterium UBA4806 | reverse complement strand
CCTAAAGAATGTATAGGATAATTTTCAGCTAAAGCTATTATTGCATCTATATTGGAGCCCAGTAACATATTTCCATTTTCTTGTAATGAAATAGAAAGCATGACAGGAATATCTAATTTGTGTGAATATAAACTTTCAAATATTGAAAAAAGAGCTGTTTTTACCTGTAGTAAATCTTGACATGTTTCAATAATAATTAAATCCACTGCTGAATCTATAAAAGCTCTGATCTGTTCTCTGTAGGCGATACAAAGCTCTTCAAAAGAAACCTGCAAAAGGCTTGGTAGCTTGCTTGTTGGCCCAATTGAAGCTGCTACATACTTATTGTATTTTTGTGCTGCAGACTTTGCTATTTCTATAGCTTTTTTATTTATATTATAACATTCTTTTTCCAGATTGTATTCTTTTAATATTATTTCATTTGCACCAAAAGTATTTGTTTCAATAATGTCCGCACCTGCTTCTAAAAAGGAACAGTGGATGTCATAAATAATATCAGGATTACTTAAGTTTAAGTATTCATTGCACCCTTCATAACCATCCCATTTTATATTGTTGCTATTATAGTTCTGGATAGAAGTGCCCATTGCACCATCAAAGACGATTAGTTGATCAGAGTAAAGAAATTCTTCAAAATTCATAGATTATATATTATTGAGAAATTACATTATTGGCAACGTTTTTATTTTTCTATTACTGATTAAAGAAAGAAGGAAACGCCCATGAAGAGGCTTCATTCATACTATCTATATTAACTTTAAAAAGTTCTCCTTCTCCAGGTGAATAGAATATAAAATAGCGGCTGTTCGCACCAATAGGAACGCATTGAGGGTAAACTTCCCAAGGGCCCCTTTCATTTATTTCATTAATAGCAACTTTCACAAATTCTCCACGTTCTGCACTATACATAATAGCATAATATTCATTTACCCCACCACCTGTCATTATAGGCGTTTGGCCATAAAGAGGCGTAATAACAGTGAACATTAAAAGCACTAAAATATACAAAATCTTTATCTTTGCTTCCATATATTTATTATAGCATATTTAAGGATATTTTCAATTAAATGTAAAAAATCAATTAAAGCTGTAATAGATGTATCTTCTAATCTCTTTGTGCAGCCCTGTTCTGTTGGCAAATATTATATGATTATCTTCGAAAAATTTATCGAGAACCAGAAAATCAACGAGATAGAACGTTTCATCATTATTAAGTTGTAATTCCATTACTTTTGTCTGGTTATTTTTCTTAATAATTTTAGCATTGATATGTCTATTTTTCTTTTTTATAAAGATATCAATATTGTTATTATCCCTATCTGAAAGTGAGGCTTCTTCCCAGGTCAGAAAGTCTTCTTTTTCAATATTGTCAATAAGCATCCATTTTTCTTTTTTCATTTTTTCAACCTTTAATAACGGCCATGGGCCTTATTTTAGCCACTTTTTTTGCTATATTTAGTGAATCAACGACTTCTACAACTTCATCAACATCCTTATAGGCATCTGGCATTTCTTCTCTCAAGGTTTTCTTACCTCTTCCAATGGCTATTATACCTTTTGATTTTAATTCATTAGCAATATTCCTATTTTGTGCATCAATAATTGCTCTGTGCCTGCTTTTAACTCTGCCTGCGCCGTGGCAAGCAGAGTTAAAACTCAATTCTGTTGCACTATTAGAACCTACAAGGAGAAAAGAGTATCGTCCCATATCTCCTGGAATAATCACAGGTTGTCCTGTTTCTTTATATATTTGTGGCAAATCTTTATGATTTGCTGGTAAAGCTCTTGTTGCTCCTTTTCTGTGTACTGCTAATTTCTTTATATTTTTATTTATGAAGAATTCTTCAATTTTAACAATATTATGGGCTAAGTCATATATAAGTCTTGGCCTGGCATAATCACTTGATATATTTAAAACATTAAGTATAACATTTATCGCTAAGTACCCAAGTACTTCTCTATTAGCCCAGGCGTAATTTGCAGCTCCAGCGAGTGCTGCTAAATATTCTTGACTTTCCTTAGAGTTATATGGCGAGCATGCAAGTTGTCTATCTGGAACAGTTATATTATATTTTTTTATAGTTTGTTCAAATATTCTTAAAAAATCTGTACATATCTGATGGCCCAATCCTCGTGAACCTGAGTGGATAAGTAGTGTAACATTATCCTTTTTTAGCTGCCACTTTTCAGCAATGTCTGTATTAAATATTGTTTCAATATATCCTAGTTCTAAGAAATGATTACCACTGCCTAATGTTCCAACTTGATTAGAACCCCTTTCTAAGGCTCTAAAAGATACAATATCTGGATTCGCATTAGCTAATACTCCATTAGATTCTATCTTTTCTAAATTATTTGGGAAGCCATATCCTTTTTCAATAGCCCAATGGGCCCCATTGGTTAAAACTCTCTTAAGCTCCTTATTATCTAAAGAGATGTTGCCTCCTTCGCCAATTCCACTAGGGATCTCTGTAAACAAACTTTTAGCTAAAAGTTCAGTATTTTCTTTTAAATCTTTTTGTAAAATATCAAATACAATCAATCTTACCCCACAATTTATATCAAATCCTACGCCTCCAGGAGTTATTACTCCACCATTTTCTATATCAGTAGCAACTATTCCACCTATAGGTAATCCATATCCAAAATGTATATCTGGCATTGCGATAGAGGCTTTAACAATTCCTGGAAGGCAGGCAGCATTTTTAATCTGTGTTAGACTACCATCATCTATAACATTTTTTATTATTTTATCTGAGGCATAGATTAAACCCTTTACCTTCATTCCATAGTTTTTATCCACTGGTATTTCATATATATATTCTGAAATTCTTTTAAGGTTTTCTTCTTTAATATTATTCATATATCTAGTTTAATAATATTATTAATAATTTGCAATATATATAGAAATGATGTAACTTTATATTAAGTTCTAGTTTTTTATATAGTTACAAAGTAATACTATATTATTCATATAGTTAGAATAGGGGGCGTTAATGAATGTAAAGGTTTATGTAGTATTTTATAGTATGTATGGTCATACTTATGAGCTTGCGACATATATTGCCGAAGGATCTAGAAATGTTGAAGGTGTAGAGGTTAAAATATTTCAAGTTCCTGAATTAGTGCCTCTTGATGTATTAGAAAAAACGGGGGCTTATGAATCTAGACAAAAATTTGCTCATATCCCAATCATAAGTGCCCATCAACTTACTGAGGCAGATGCAATTATTTTTGGTACACCCACTAGATTTGGGAATATGTGCTCACAGATGAAAAATTTTATTGACCAGACAGGGCAACTATGGGCAAAAGGCGCTCTTATAAATAAAGTGGGAAGTGTTTTTACTTCCACTGCAACGCAGCATGGTGGGCAGGAGACTACTATTTTTACGTTTTTAACAGTTTTGCTTCATCATGGTATGATAGTAGTGGGAGTTCCATACTCACGGTTTAGCTGAAATGAAGGAGATCACTGGAGGAAGTCCCTATGGAGCTTCTACTTTAGCAGGAGTTGATGGATCAAGACAACCCTCAACAAATGAATATGAAATTGCTAAATTTCAGGGTGCACACGTAGCAAAAATAGCAAAATTATTAAAAGGTTAATATTATAAAGTGAAAGTTATAAAATATCTTACAATTTCAATTTCAATATTATCTTTTTGTGTAATATTATTGATAATTGGTTTTATATTGTTTTTTGATCTTTCTAAATATAAAACTGATATAGAAAATCTTATTTCTGAACAGATAGATAGAAAAGTTGAAATTGTAGGTGATTTAGGACTTTCTTTATATCCCTTTTTTTCTTTGGATATAGATAAAATAGGAATTTATAATCCTTCTGCTTTTGAAGATAAATATTTTATTAAAATTGGTAAAATTAATATATCTTTAGATCTTGTCAAACTTATTAGAGAAAAAGTGGTATCAATAAAAAATATATCATTAATTCAACCAGAGTTCAACTTAATCACTCTTGACAATGGTACAGATAACTGGATGGATTTAATAAAAAAAATTGAGGGCAATAAATCTAAAGTTGACCAAAATTTGAATGAGAATAAAAGATTTAAAAGTTTGGAGATCTTCATTGATAATATTAATGTTGAGAAGGGTGTGATAAGTGTAAAGAATTACAAAAATAAACAATTTATAACATTAAAGAATCTTAATATTGATATGAATAACCTGGGTAAAAAAGAAGCAGTGCAATATAGTTTCTCAACAGATGTAATATTTAATAAAAATACAAGTTCAATTAGAGCTAATGGAACTTTAAAAAAGGGCTTGGAAACTATTAGTTTATTAAATAATGAGTTAAAAATAAGTAATATAAAAATAGAAGGTAATCAGTTAAATAATATTTATTGCTCTTTTTCAGGCAGTTTAAATTTCAGGTCAGGAGTTTCTAATATTAAGAATATTAATATAAGTTATGATACCTTTAAGGCACTTGCAAATATTGAAATTAATTCAAAGGATGGCAATTATAGTATTACAGGCAACACACAATTAAATTATGTGTATAATAATAAAGACTTAAAATTGTCTGGAAATATTGATTATCAAGATAAAAAATTAAAGTTGTCAGACCTTTCATTGATTTATGGTACTTTAAAGAGTTTAGGCAGCGCAGAAATTGCGTTTACAAACAAAATAGATATAAAATATTACATAAATGTAGATAAAATAAAAGTTAATAAACTATCTAAAAAACCGGTAAAAGAGAAAAAAGAGGATCATAAATACAGTCCTCATGATTTTATGAGTTTTCTTGCATATGTAGATAAAATTAAGGAAATTAACATTGATAGATTTGCTCTTGACGGTAATTTATCGGTAAAACAGTTAATCATTGATAACAGGACATTGAATAATCTGACTTTACACACCACGTTGGAAGATGGACAATTTTTAAACGATTTGAAATTGCAACATAATGAAACACTATTTAATACGCATATAACTTTCAAAAGAAATAAAGCAGGCGAATCTATTTTAAACCTTAAAGCTTTTGCAAATATGATATCATTGAAAGAACTGTTTAAAAAAGATATTAAAACATTTGAAACATTAAATAAACCTTCTTTAGAGTTTTCATTAATGTATAATAGAGGTTTGCTTCTATTTAAAAAAATTACTTTTAGTACTATTGTTAATGATAAGACTTTCAGTATAATATTAAAAGGAAATATTAATAATAATGGTGATATAAGCATTGAAGCCCTGAATATAAATTTTAATAAATCACATATTAATTTCATATTAAATAGTAATGCTATAGATATTTTAAAAAGAGTAAGAGGTTCCTTCTCATGCAATATAAATTTAGGTGACATAGCCTTTTTTACTGGTGCATCAGAAGCAAAAAATAGTAATAACACATTAGCTGCAAAAGCTGATTTTGATATACACTTTAAAGATAATCGGGTTGTTTTTAAAAATGGTTTGTTCACATACAAGAATTCTCATTTAGAATGGAACCTGGAGAGTAATTTTAGGAGACCATACATATTAAATTTATCTGTAACTGCAGATTACATTAATGTTAATGATATTATGGGTTTATACAGTGTTGTTAATACAGTAAATAATGATATCTTAGAAAATGATAGTTCCAAAAAAAATAATTTAAATAATAAGAAGCCAGTAGCAAACAATTTAAAAATTAATGCAGAATTAGCGATTAATAAACTGGTATTTAATAAATTAACAATAGATAAGATAAAATTGAATGGTGGTGGTGAAAATCATAATTATACATTAGATGTTAACGCCCTGTTTTATAATGGTAAATTAAAAGGCTTATTACATATTAATACAGAGGAAATTGATCCATCTTTTGGATTGAATGGTAAGGTAGCTGAAGTAACTATGGATAAGTTAATTGTTGATCTTGTAGATAAGCCAGTTTTTACAGGTCTTGGAGACTTAGATATTGAGCTACAAAGCTCTGGAAATGATATTAATGAATTGCTGAATAAATTAAATGGAAAAATATTTGTTAATATTCACAAAGGCACATTGAACGGTCTAAATATAGGGTTTATTTTAAGAAATATATTTAGTCTTATTGGACAGGATGATTTTGCATTTAATAGAACATTGCAGGATTATTCTGGTGTCAAAGCTAATATAAATGTTGTTAATGGCATATTTTATAATAATGATTTGTTGATACACTCTCCAATTTTTAGAATAAGAGGAGATGGTTTAGTTAATGTGCCTGAGAATTATATAGATTATAATATGTATTTAAGTTTATTGAGACCTACTTTTGATAATTCATCTAAAGAAAATAGTAATGTGTTATATACTGACATATTAAATAAAGAACTGTTAATTCATTACAAAGGCCCCATTAAAAATCCTAAGCAAAATATCGATTACAAGTCCTACATAGAGAAGACTCTTGGGAGAAAATTACAAAAGGAAATTGTGCCTTTAAAGAAAAAAATTGATAAATTTATAGAGGGTTTATTTTAAGTTTTATTTGATTCTTTTGTTGCTATTGATGTTAGAATGCATAATATAACTAATACCAGTACTATCAGTGCTCTTTCAATCCAGATATAGATATTAATATTTTTTATATAGTTTGGCAAATCAGTAATTGTCCACATGATAAGAAGAAATATTAGAAATAGAGGTGTAACATATTTAATAATATATTTATAAAAATTAGGGATTTTCCATTTTGCACCCTTGTTGAGTTCATCAAAGCCTTTTTCAATCCCTAAAATCCAAGCGAAAACATATACTTCTAATAGACTAATAACAATTAGTAAAAGTGAGCCCATCCAGAAATCTACATCATCGAATACTCCTTTATGGTACCACAAAATTGGAGGTATAGAGAGAAGGAAAACAGTTGATACAACAATTAAAGAGGCTTTATATTTTGGAGTATTAAAATTGTCTTGTAAAAAGCTAACAGCAGGTTGAAGTAGAGCAAACAATGTGGTAATTCCTGCTAAAAATAATAGAAAAAACCAAATAGCTCCAAAAAAATTGCCAAAGGGCATTTTTTCCATAACCATAGGCATTGCTATAAAAGCTAAATTGAATCCTTGAGCATGTTCAGGTTTTAAGTTTTGGAAAAAATAAAAAATAATAGGTATTGAAATGGTTGCACCAATTATTACTTCGGCAAATTCATTTATGCTAGCTTGGGTCATGGGTCCTAGTGAGATGTCGTCTTCGTCTGACAGATAGCTTGCATAAACTGGCATCTGTCCTTGTCCTATAGATAGTGTTAAGAATATTTGCCCTGCAGCTAATATCCATATATGCCAATTAAGTAAACCTGCAAAATTTGGTTTCCATATGTAAGCTAATCCAGGTAGTATGCCTTTGCCCAACAAAAGAACTCTTACAACTAATATTAATCCAAATATAAATAGTATAGGCATAAATATTTTTACATATTTCTCTATACCTTTTTTTATATCCTTTGACATAACATAATATAGAAGGAAGAGGATTATAATATATGATATCATTGAATAAGCAATTGATGGGAAATATGTTTTTGATCCGCCTGTAAAGCTTTTTAAAAACTCAACTTTGTCAGCACCTTCGTATATATTAAATAAAGAAAAAAATGAATAACTTATTCCCCAGGAGGCAACCCAAGTATAATAAGAGGCTATAAAAACAGGGATTGCAATACCCAAAACGCCTAGATACTTTAAAAGACTATTTTTTGCTATTTTGTGAAAAATAAGAGGTAATGTACCATGGCCATATTTACCACCATGTCTTCCCAAAGCCCATTCGATCCACAATAAAGGTATTCCAAGAATTATTAAAGCTATTAAGTAGGGGAGCATGAAACTACCACCAGATCCTGATTTGGCAATTTGAGCTGGGAACCTTACAAAATTGCCAAGCCCAATTGCAGCGCCAGACATGGCAAAAATTAAACCGATTCTTGTAGCCCAGCTGTCTCTGTTTCTCAAAAAAACCTCTCTATTTTTAAAATCATATTTTATTATATAAATTTTAAATTAAATAAAATCAAGTAATATTCAAATATTAGAAAAATTATTGACTTTATCTTATAAAAGTATATTATAAAAAGAATAAAACTAATAATATTATACATAAACTATGAATTACCTTAAAAAATAATATGAGTTGCTGTTATATAGGTTTAAATAAAATATATATAATGGAATATAATAAAAGGAATGGTGTTTTACCTATTATCTTTATACATGGAGCTGGTGCAACAGGAAGTCTATGGGAGTATATTACATATAAAAAATTTGATGGATTTTATCAGATTGTTATAGATTTACCAGGCCACGGTAAATCTCCAGGAGATGGATTTAGGTCAATTGAAGGCTATGCAGATTTTATTGAAAGTGTTGTTATTGAACTGGGGCTGAAAGATTTTGTTTTGGCAGGCCATTCTATGGGCGGTGCTATAGGTTTGCAATATGCTCTAAAATTTCAAAGTAAATTAAGGGGGTTAATTTTAATAAGTACTGGAGCAAAATTTATAATTCCAATTGAAATGCTTCAATTAGTTAAGAATAATGGTATTTTTTATGAACATGCTTATTCAAAAGTTACACCTTTTAATATTATCAAAAAAATTGAGACAGAATATTACAAAACACATTATATGGTTAGATATAATGATCTCTTAGCATGTAATAACTTTAATATTATTGATAAGCTTTATAGAATATCTGTAAAAACATGTATTATGTGTGGGGAAAATGATGTAATAACACCCCCAGAATATTCAAAACACTTACATAAAAATATAAAGAATTCTCAGTTAATTTTATTAGAGAAGGCAGGACACATGGTGTTGTGGGACCAACCTGAACAGGTCAGTAAAGTAATAACAAAATTTTTAAAAGTATTATAATTCTTTGAGCTCTACTTCAAGGCAACCTTGTTTAAAAGCAACTTTTGCAGCTGAGGGATCAGTTTTTCCTATTGTTTTATATATTTTATTAATTGTTATATTGGCAACTTCCTGTCTTTTTTTATAAAATGCACTATCTTCATTTGTGGTTTTACTGTTATATTCATTTTGTATTATTACTTTAATTCTGCTTTCTGGTATGTTCTGATTTTTTAGTTCAATAACTTTTGTAAAAAAATTACTTACACTTTCGCAATAGCTAATGTCTTTTTTATCGTTTGGGTATGGATCATTTAGTGTAAAATATGCGGCGATCCCTTTTATTTTATTCTGGGTAATGGTGTTTGTGGAGTATTTTAAACTTTCCTTTGCATAGTGTGTTGTGTTATAAAAATCATCTAAAATATAAAAAAAGTTATTAATTTTACTATATGTATCATAGTTATATCTATTCATATTCTCTATTCTTCTGCCCATATTTTCAGCAGAATCAAATGATCTTCTAACACTATTTCTCTGCCTGTAATCTGCGCAGTTTGTCAGTATTAAAGATAATATGATTAATATAGTAAAAATATTAATTTTCATGGTTAAATTATAAATTTAATTTTATTGTTGTCAATTTATTAAATAACGTTTATTAAAAATAGTCATGGCTAAATATGTACGAAATATTGAAAAACTTGAAAGTGAGAAGATAAAGGAAAAGATTACATATAAGAGGCTTAAATACTATTCCTTATTAGCTATTATAACCTTTATATTTTCACTTTTATCAATCATAGCTATTTATAAAATAGTAGGTGGAGCTGATCTAAATTTCTATCGTTTTTTTGAAGGTAAAACTGTAATATGGCTTTTTATATGTTTGTTCATGTATTTTGCTTTTGATTGTTTTCGATTTTATTTTATCCTTAAAAGCTTAAACATAACAATCCCAGTAAAATTAGTAATGAAGATTACTTTTTTAAATGTATTTGTTTCAAATATAACTCCCTCTGCTGCAGGAGGAGGGTTTATTCAAATATATTATTTAAATAAATATGGTGTAAACATAGGTGATGCAACAGCAGCAACAACAATTAGAACAGCTATAACCATTGTTTTCTTTATAATAGCTGTACCAATTACAATAATAATGGAGAAAAATTTCAAGTACATTCCATATCACCTTAGCTTTGTTATTTATACTGTAATTGTTACATTTATTTATATTATTATAATTATTTTTACAGTGTATAAATCGCGTTTATTCAAAAAGTCAATTTATTTTATTTTAAGAAAATTAAGAAAGAAAAAACTCATATCAAGAAAACATTTTAAAAAAGTTTCAACTTTTTTTTTAAGAGAAGTCTCAATCTATACTTATAGTATGCTTGATTTTATTAAAACAACTCCACATTATACTATTCTTTCGGTAATATTTTCTGCACTTTTCTTGTTCTCTTCTTTTACTTTCTCTATTATTTTAATTAAAAGTCTAGGATATAGTATACCTGTTAGCACCATAATTAGTTATCAAATAATAATAACCTTCATTATGTATTTTGCTCCGACTCCAGGATCAACTGGTATAGCAGAAGGAGCCTATTCTTACATCTTTTCTTCATTTATAAATCGTAATGATATAGTTATATTAACAGCTGCCTGGAGGTTTTTTACAATATATATTGGAATGATAATAGGAATGTTTATTTTTTATTATGGTATAATAAAAAATTTTGTAATTAAAAAAAATTGATGAAGAATTATAAATTTAAAGTATTGTTGTTTATTGATATTTTTTTCCTTTCAATTTTTATATTTTATAAATTTTATCTTTATTTTTTGGAAGATACTTATGTTGCGATTAATATAAAAAATGTTGCTAAAATAGAAAAAGTTAAAGCACATAATGTTAATTTTGCAGTAATTGGAAACATTAAAAATTCTATAAGCATCTTTGAAAAAAAAATAATTCCATTGTTAAACAAAGAAAATCTAGATTTTATAGTTTCCCTTGGCAATGCAGTTGTGAGCAGTGGAGAAGATAAATTTAGGTTGCTTTATAAAAGTATAAAATTATTAAATCCACCATTGCTTAATGTTATTGGTGTAAATGAGTGCACAATGGGTAATATTTCAAATTATTATAGACATTTTGGACCGTTGCTATTTTCCTTTGTTAAAAATGATAATCTATTTTTATTTCTAGATACCACTGGAACAACAACTCCATTGTATGTCAAAAAGTGGATTTATGATGAATTGAAAGATAATAATTTTAGAAAAAATAAATTTATCTTTATGAATAAACCCTTGTATAAACCAGAAAACATTAGTTTCCCTATAGATGTAGAGGATTATATTCTTGAAGATGAAAATTTTAGAAGTTATTTGATAGACCTTTTCTCACAATTTAAAGTCAGCGCTGTCTTTGCATCAAATCTTGGCTTATATGATGAAAGAACTATCAAAGGAGTGAAATATTACATATCTGGAGGAGCAGGAGGATTTATATTAGATGAAGATGATAACTATTACCATTATATTAAAGTCTCTATAAATGAAGATGGTCAATTTAATATAAATAAAATAAATATAGCATATAAATATACTAGTTACTTTATAAGACAAATTGAAAATTTATGGTTTCAAATCCACTCTTTATTTTATGTTGGTTTTATTAATTTTTTTATTATTATTTCAATTTTGTTTATTATAGGTATCTATTTTTATTATAAAATAAATGATGATGTTGAATATTATCAAGATTACTCTTTTAACTATGACCAATTAGATATTTATAGACCTCTAAATATAGCAATGTTCACAAATAATTATTTTCCATTTATTGGTGGTGTCCCTGTTGCTATTTATAGGTTGGCTAAGGGTTTGAAAAAACTAGGAGAAAACCCAATTATTTTTGCTCCTTTATTTAAAGGCAAATATACTGATGAAAAGGATATAGAAGTCATAAGATTAAATAGCATTGGTTATTATAAAAAATTTCATAATATACCAATTGTAAATATTTTTGCTCCACGCATAAGAAAGATATTTGAAAATAAAAATATTCAAATTGTTCACGTACATCATCCTTTTTGGATGGGAAAAAAAGGCTTGAGACTAGCAAAAATTTATAACTGTCCTTTAGTTTTGACTTATCACACAAGATTAGAAAAATATGCTCATTATGTTCCAATAAATAGCAGGATATTTAAAAATATATTGTCTCATTTTATAATAAAAAAATTTGGGGAACAATGCGATCTAATAATTGCTCCCACTCTTGCTGCAAAAGATTATTTAAGGAATATTGGAATTAGAACACAAATAGAAGTAATTCCGACTGGCATTGATTTTGATTTATATAGAAATATTAATGAATCCGATATCTTACATTTAAACAATAAGTATAGATCTAATGAAAGAAAATTTATTCTAATAACAGTGTCAAGATTATCTAAAGAAAAAAATTTATATTTCCTAATTGATGGAATAGCCTATTTAAAGAAAATTATGAAAACTCCATTTACCTTGTTAATAATTGGCGATGGAGAGGAGAGGAAATCTATTGAAAATTATGTAAATTTAAAAGATCTTAAAGGAGATGTTGTTTTCTTAGGAGCAGTTGATCCTTCTGAACTATGTAAATATTATAAGTTTTCTGATATATTTGTTTTTGCTTCAACAACAGAAACACAGGGATTAGTATTATTAGAAGCAATGGCTGGAGAAAACCCTGTAGTTGCTGTTAGATCTAGTGGAATTGATGATATTATAATTAATGAATATAATGGCTATAAGACTAGTGAAAATATTAATGATTGGGCATTGAAAATTAAATTTATTTTGGAGAATAGTTCGTTGCATAATGAGTTATCTAAGAATGCATACAAATATTCAAAAAAATACACTCTTGAAAGTATAGCGGAAAAAGTTGCTAAACTTTATGCTAAGCTCATATATGATAAGGAAAAGAATATATAAGTTTAGAAGGTTTTTTAATTATATACTATCTAGAATGCTCATAACTTATGTAGAGTTGGTATACTATACAAGTAAAATAACAATAAAGGGTAGAGCGGATTTATTATCTATTAATAAAGAAAAATATATATTCGGGTACTGGCATGGAGACACATTTGCTTTATATCCATTAATGAAAAAGATAAAAGATGATGTAAAATTTGTCATTATAACAACAGAAAATATTAGAGGCAACTATATTGATTTTACTTGCAAGCATTATAATTATTTAACCTTTCGGCTACCAGATGTTCCTGTTCAAGGGAATTTGATTTTTAAAATGAGAAAATTTCTAAAAAATGAATATGATCTAGCTTTAGCTTTGGATGGTCCGATGGGACCAATTTATCAACCTAAGTTGTTGGTTTTTAAATTAGCTCAATTCTTAAATAGAAAAATAGTGCCAATAAATGTTAAAGTTCTTCATAAATATATAATAAAAAAAAGATGGGATAAGTATAAATTTCTTTTACCTTTTAATCATATTGAATATTTTATAGGAGAGCCTATAGATATAAATGCAAATATATTAAAGGATAATAAATCATTGTTGATAAATCAAACAAAAGAGAGCAGATAGAATATTTTCAGTTGATAAAAAATTAATTTTTTATAAAATCCTCATTTGAGATAAATGGGAGATATGATGAAAAATAGAAGAGTAGTTATAACCGGTATGTCAGCAATTACTCCCTTAGGTTTGAATTTGGAGGAAAGCTGGAATAACTTATGCAGAGGACTCTCTGGAATAAGTGTAATCGATTGTTGTGATACATCTAAGATTAAGCATAAAATTGCTGGGCTTGTAAAAAACTTTAATCCTGAACAGTATTTTACTAAAAAATTTATAAGACGAACAGATAGAATGCAGCACCTTTTTATGGCAGCTGCAGATACATGTATGAAGGATAGTTTTTTTGAAAAAATGGATAGAGATATTTATAAATTATCCGTAATTGGTTCAAGTTGTATTGGCGCTTATCGTTTATTTGAAGAAAACTGTAAACTTTATTTTGAAGATAAGGTAAATAAAATCACACCTTTTTTAATTTTAAATTTAGCATCTAATGTTATTGCCGGCGATACTGCAGTTAAGTATGAATTTAAAGGCCCTCAACATTTCTTGCAGGAAGCATGTGCCTCAGGGACAAAAGCCATTGGACTGGGGTTACGGATGATACAAAATGGTGAAATAGATGCAGCTCTTGTGGTAGCATCGGAATCAGGAATTATTCCAACTGTTATAGCAGGGTTAGGAAATTTAACGGCAATTGCTGATGTAAAATGGAACGATTGCCCTGAAAAAGCTAGTAGGCCTTTTGATAGAGATAGGTCTGGGTTTGTCATTTCTGAAGGTTCTGGTGCCGTGTTGCTTGAGACCTTGGATTATGCAAAAAAAAGAAATGCAAAAATATATGCAGAAGTTTGCGGTTTTGGAGCAACAACTGATTCATCACATTCAATTGCACCAAATCCTGATGGAATTGCAATTGTTAAATGTATGGAAAATGCAATAATTGATAGCAAAGTTAAATTAAAAGAGGTTGATTATATAAATGCTCATGGCACATCAACACAAATAAATGATCTTATAGAAACACAGGCTATAAAAAAATTATTTGGTGATTATTCATATAAAATACCAATATCCTCAAATAAGTCTATGACGGGTCATTTATTAGCAGCATCGGGATTGGTTGAAGCCATATTTTCAGCTATGACTATAATTGATGGTATTATACCACCAACAATTAATTTAGATAATCCAGATCCTGAATGTGATCTCGATTATGTTCCACATAAAGCTAGAAAGAAGGAAGTAAATGTCGTATTGTCAAATTCTTTTGGTTTTGGTGGCGTTAATGCATCAATAATTTTAAAAAGGTATAGAGAATAAAAATGAGAAGACCCTTTACTTATGACGTTGAGAAATATAGAAGTTTATTTGAAAGAAATTGTATTTATATTGAAGGGTTTAAAAGGAATGTATTTCGTTTCCCCAACAGGAAAGCTTTGATTAATGCTAATAAAAATACCTTTTATACTTATAGAGATCTTAATTATGAAGTTAATAAACTTTCAAATGCTATGTTAAAAGAAGATTTGAAAGGTAACGATCTGGTTTTATATATGCTTATGAACTGCCCTGAATTCGCATTTATTTATCTTGCAACACAAAAAATAGGATGCATAAATTGCCCTATAAACTTTAAAATGGCACCAGGCGAAGTCAGCTATATTATAGATGAAAGCAAACCTGTTATCTTATTTGTAGATATTTCCCTTATTAATGTTGTAGTTGAAGCAATTAATCTATCAACCTTTAAACCAAAAAAAGTAATTATAGTTGATGCCGATGATACTCAACAATTGAAGTATCCTTTTATCAGATATGAAGAATTTGTAAGTAATGCATCAGAGAGTGAACCAGAAGTGGATATCGAATTTAATGCTTATGATGAAGTTACGAGACTTTATACTTCAGGCACTACTGGAATACCCAAAGGTTTTCCAATAAATAATATTAATGAAGTATTGGCTTCCCATGATTTAATAATGCACCTGAAGTATGATATTCATGATGTATTAATGAATATATCACCTTGGTTTCATAGAGGAGGGTTGTATGTTGGTGGGCCAAATCCCACATTTTATTTAGGGGGATGTTGCGTATCTATAAAATATTTTCATCCACGCAGTGCATTAGAGTATATAGAGAAATATAAAGTATCTGTTGTTGTGGGAGTTCCCACAATGTTTTATGCTCTTTTAGAGGAGCAGAAAAAGTTACATAAGAATGTTGATTCACTGGAAATTATTTTAAGTATGGGAGCTCCTCTTGAGAGAGACCTCTGTACGGAACTTATAAAGGTATTTACCAATAAAATATATAATGCCTGTGGAACAAGTGAAACTTTACTCAATGAAATTCTAACACCCTATGATTTACCGGAAAGAGCAGGACAAACGGGTAGAGCTGCGATAGATGACGACGTTAGAATTGTAAAGGTATATCAGGACAGACTGGCAGATCCAGATGAATTAGTTGCAATGGACGATAAAGAAGTTGGTGAAATAGCTGTTAAAACAATAAAGGGAACCTTATTTTACTTTAATAATGAAGAGGAAATGAAAACTAGAATAAAGGGAGATTGGTTTTATCCTGGAGATTTAGCTACATGGGATCAGGATCAGTATATAACAATAAGAGCAAGAAAAGACGATATGATTATCGTTGGTGGCAATAATATTTATCCTGCTCAAATTGAAGAGATAATCAATAGACATCCAAAAATTCTTGATTCAGCAATAGTTGGGGCTAATGACACAAAGCGCGGTAAGATACTTGTTGCATATATTGTAAAAAAAGACAATTCTTTAACTATAGATGAGCTACGTAAATATGTTAATAGCAATCCGATGATTTCTCCACAGGAAAGACCACGTTATTATATTTTTGTTGATGAATTACCCAGAACGGCTACTGGTAAAAAGCAACATTATAAACTAAGAAAAACAGCTTTAGAAGACGTTAAAAACGGAAAAGGTGAATAAAATCATAAAAAATATATAGAATTTTCTGTATATTCACGAATAATTAGTTGCAATGAGAATACCCACAGGAAAAACACACATCGCAGCCTTCTATATAAGTTATTGGGGCACCACACTCAGGGCATGCACCATTATGCACTTTTTTATCTTCTTTTTTTTCTTCAATTTCATCGATTAATTTATCAATTGTTACTGTGCTTTTTACCGGTGTTTTTATATCAACAGGTTCTGATATTGTTATTTCTATAGCTTTAGCAACAGCATCGGCACAACTTAATACTTGATGTGGTCCAAAACCATATTTCATATGACAGGAGATTCCCTTTAATTGCTTTATAACTGTTTCCGGCTGTCCACCACTTCTTAATATAATTGATATTAAGCGCCCTATAGCTTCACATTGACTTTGAGCGCATCCACCAGCCTTACCAATACTGGTAAAAACTTCAAATGGTTTTCCTGTCTCGTCTAAATTGATAGTCACATAAAGTTTTCCACAACCTGTGACCATTTCAATAGTTCTTCCAACAAGTACTTTGGGACGAGGTTTTGGTTTGAAAGTAGGTATCTCCACTGTTTCTCTCGTTTTAATATCTGTACCAATATTGATAACCTGTTCGGAGCGGCTACCATCTCTATATATTGTAATTCCTTTACATTCAAGTTTATATGAAAGCAAATAAACTTTTCTTATATCCTCTATAGTGGCTGAATTCGGAAAGTTTACAGTTTTACTTACAGCATTGTCTGTATATTTTTGAAAAGTTGCTTGCATCTTTACATGCCAATCTGGCTTTATTTCATGGGAAACTATAAATATCCTTTTCCACTTATCTGGTATATTTTTTATGTGTGCAATACTTCCTTTTGTTGCTACTTCTTCTAAAAAGTTGTTGTCATAAAAACCTTCTTTTTCTGCTACGCCTTTAAATATTTCGTTGATCTCAACAAGTTTATCATTGTCCAGAACATTTCTGTAAAAGGCAAGGGCAAAGTAAGGCTCAATTCCACTTGAACAATTGGCAATAATAGATATAGTCCCAGTTGGTGCAATTGTAGTTGTAGTTGCATTTCGCATGTTTTTGTAGCCTTGAAGTTTATAAATGCTTTTGTCAAAATTTGGGAAATTTCCCCTTTCTTCAGCTAATTTTGACGAGGCTACCTTTGATTCATTTTGTATAAAACTCATGATTTTCTCGGCTAAAGATATTGCTTCTTCGGAATTATAAGGAATTTCAAGGAGTGCTAACATATCCGCCCAACCCATGACCCCTAAACCTATTTTTCTGTTTTCTTTTGTTACCTTATCGATAATATCAATTGGATACCTGTTCATATCTATAACATTATCTAAAAATCTGACAGCTATGTTTATAGTATTTTTTAAGTCATCCCAGAGGATTTTTTTATCTTTTATAAACTTTTTCAGATTTAATGATCCTAAATTACATGATTCATATGGCAGCAATGGCTGTTCACCGCAGGGGTTTGTACTTTCAATTTCAAATTCTGGAGTTGGATTTTTTTGATTTATTTTATCAATAAAGATAACTCCAGGATCTCCACCTTCCCATGCAAGTTTTACCATTTCATTAAATACATCTTTCGCGTTTAATGTTCCTGTAATTTGTTTAGTTCTTGGATTAATTAACTCATATGTTTTATTATTAAAATATGCTTCCATAAATTTATCTGTTATTGCAACAGATAAATTAAAGTTATTTAATTTATTATGGTCTTTTTTAGCATGAACAAACTCCATTATATCAGGGTGATCTACACGCAAGATTCCCATATTAGCACCTCTACGTGTACCACCTTGCTTGATTGTTTCTGTTGCTGAATCAAAAACAGTCATAAAAGAAACTGGGCCTGATGAAACTCCTTTGGTACTTTTAACTACGTCTTCTTTTGGTCTAAGTCTTGAAAATGAAAATCCAGTTCCTCCTCCAGATTTATGTATTAAGGCCGTATATTTAACGGCTTCAAATATCTTATCTAATGAATCTTCAATAGGTAAAACAAAACAAGCAGATAGTTGTTGTAGTTCTTTACCAGCATTCATTAGCGTTGGTGAATTTGGGAGAAATTTGAATGTAGCCATAATTTCAAAAAAGCTATTTGCAATTACTTCTATATTTGTATTTTTATTATAGATTAGTTCAGCTTGAGCAATATTTGAAGCCACCCTTTGAAACATTTCTTTAGGTGTTTCTATAATGTTGCCCTTTTCGTCTTTTTTAAGATATCTTTTCTTTAAGACAATATTAGCATTTGCCGCAATTTCAGGTTCTATATCTACATATTTTATAGAATTAATAACTTCATTCATTAAAAGCACCCTCCATGGATAATACATTATAAATTTAATTATAAATTTATCAAGATAAAAATAATCCTATTTAAGATATAAATTGGTTTATTTAAAATGGTAGCTTTTCATAGGCCTTTAGTTCTAATGACTTTTCATAAATATAATGGGCACAAATAATATCTTGTATGCCCATACCATGTGATTCAAATATTGTAAGCTCGCTATCATCAGTTCTGCTTTTAACTTTTCCCGATATTATGTCACCTAATTCAACTATTTCATTGAAATGTATTCTTCCCTTCTCTAGAGATGGCAATATATCACCACATTCTAGTTCTGCTATATCCTTTGAATCAACTGCCAAAATATTTGCTCTTTCAATTGTTTTTTCTGGGAGTTCTCTTCTAATTAAACTATTTGAGCCAGCAGCGTTAATATGCACACCACATCCATTAAAATCATCTGCTAAAAAAAGTGGATTTGATGATGTTGTAATTGTGGTTACAATGTCACTTTTATTTAAGAAAGCTCTGTAGTCAGAGTTTCTTTCAATTTTTATGTTTAAGATAGCTTTCATTTTATTTACAAAATTTTCTCCCTTTTCAGAATTTCTATTAATAACGTAAATTTCTTCTATATTTCTTACCTTGTTTACTGCTATTAGCTGCATTTCAGCTTGATATCCAGCACCAAATATTAAGTGTTTTTTTGCTTCTTTTTTTGCCAAATATTTTGTTGCCACAGCACTTGCAGCAGCAGTTCTTAATCTTCCAAGTTCATTTGCTTCTATGATAGCTAACAGTTCTCCAGTTTCAGCCGAATGAAGAAAAACTTTGAATATTACACCATTTTTAAAGGATGTATAGGCTTTATAACCAAATACTTCTTTATAGGGAATAGCACCTGGTAGCAAATGAAGGGCACCCTTCTTTATGCGCAGCCGTCTTCTGGGCATGTTATAACACGTACCTTCAGAATAGCCCTTAAAAGCCTCTTCGACCAATTCTATAGCTTTATCTATATTTAAAATATTAGACACATCTTTTTCTCTGATATAAATAGCTGACAATATAAGCTCCTAAATTCTATTTTTATGAATGCATTTAAACAGGTAAGCAAATAATACTAACATTATAATAAATAGTATTAAAAACATTGCAAGAGCAGAAAATTGGTAATGTGACACAAATTTAAGATTTTTTAAGTAAGGCTCTAAATAATAGACTTCTGTGAGCCTTCTTAAAATTACCATAAGAATCAGTGTTAGAATGCCAAAAATAGTTATTAATAAAAGAGAACCATTTTTTATAAACAAATAAATAATATATAAAGAAAAAAGAACAGTTAAAATAATTAAAATCAAACCATAGCCTTGAACAATATTTAGCCATATCATTTTTTTATGGGAGAATAAAAACCAGAAGCCCACAATAAATTGAAGTAGTGTGGCGTATATAAACATATTTTTGCCGAGTATAAACATTTTTGTTTTTATATTTTCATTAAGAGATTTCCTAGCTTTTGAGTAGATGCATATGAATATACCATTTAAGGCTATAGATCCTATCAAAAAGTGTAAATATCTAGGGATAATAGTAGGAATATTAAGAAAATTTATATTTTTATATTGTTCCTTCCATATTTCTGGGTTTACTGATAGAAGAGTATTAGAAACGAGCATAAAGGTAGTATACAAAAATAGTATAAATACTATAACCATAAATATTGTGCCGCCAGCTATTCTGAATTTTAAATAAAAGAGTTTATATTTGTATATATAATTAAAATAATAGGCAATAATAATGGCAAATATAATAGATAACCAGTAATAGGCAATAATTATTGATGATGAATAAAAGAATTTGTCATATAAAATCTGAATAAAAAGTAATGGTGCTATAGCTGTTGTAACTGTTAGTGAAATATTATAGGTATTAATAAATGATAGATCATGGGCAATTGAATTATATACACTATCATTATATGTTTTATATATATATTTGCATAATAGGATAGAAAAAATGCCTCCAAGTGTCAGATTGACAAATATTATATGTAATAAAAAAGTGAATACATAGAGAAATTGAAAAATTACAGCAGGCGCTGTTAACATTTCTGTATAATTAGGCACAACGGCTATAGTATTTAACATATCACTCTAACATTCATTTATTTGATAACCTGTCCTGTAAAAATTCAGCTAAATATTTCTTTTCTGACTCAATTCCAACAAAAGGTGGCATTAAGGGGTTATAGCCTATACCATCAATAACATAGAATATATCTTCTGCCTTTAACCCCTCTAGTTTGCTTCTGAGGTTGTTAAAGCCATTTATGCTGTGGCAGCTATAGCATTCTGATGTATATATTAATTCACCCTTTTGTACATCTGTCAGTTCTTTTCTTTTTAAAATTACATTTGTATACTCTAGTATGCCAGTTGTGTTTATTTCATCTATTTTGTCCAGAGGTATGCCATTGGCATATACGTAGTCTCTTACTAGAAAAGGTTTTCTCACTCTTTCTCTGGTAAATTCAAAATACGAAAAGGCAGTCATCCCTACGCATAACAATATTATTGAAAAGACAATATTAAAATATTTATAGAAGATAAGTTCTAGTATAATTGATAACGCAATGAGGATAACCCCCGTAATTATATAATAATGGAAGAAATGTGTTAATGTGGTGTTTCCACCAGATAATTGAGATCTAACATTTTCAGGTATTGATTGCACCCACAGATATGTGCCCACAATGCAGAAGAGTGCACCTACAACAATAAATATTGTTGATATTCTCCCAGTGTATTTTTTTATATCACTATTTTTTAAGAAAGAAATAATAAGGGTAGAGAAAATTGACGCTAATATCAAACAGAATCCTGTTCGTGCTATTGTTGAAGGAAGAAATGATGGATTAAAAAAACCATCCCATACGTTTTTTGTCTCAAGCCATTTCCCTGGAGTTAATTGAAAAGAGATAATGCCATTTATTAATATTAAGCTACAATAACCACTTATAAAATAAATAATGCCTATAATTAAATGAAGTTTTTTCTCAATTTTGCCCCATAAATAATAATAAAGTAAAATAGTAACAATTTCTATTACAAAGAACACCCATTCACTTGCCCAGAACCATACAAAATTATGTATTAATGTTGAAGTAGCAAATGGAGCAATAATAGATATAACAAACCAGATACCCACACCTGTCAAAGCCCCTAACACAGTTGCTATGAAAAGTATGAGAGAACTATTTTTTTTTGTGTATTCCAAAAGTACCATATTGTTTTTTTTGTAAGCAAAATATTCACAGATAATAACATACAAACCCATTCCAATAGAAAAATGTGCAATAAAAGTATGGAAAATTGCAATTGATGAAATCAATACAGCTGGATGAACTAAATCACTGTAATAAGGTATAAAGCTCATAAGAGAGTTATACAAGATTAAAATTTTAAAATCAAGTTTTGAATATTATAATTTTTTAAATTTTTTATTAAATCTTTATTTATTTCATTAAGAGCAGCTTTTAGTGTGCATTCCTTTGTTTTATTACAGATTTCATCATCTTTTAGACATTCATTTATATATATTTCCCTCAACTGCTGTTATAATGTCATAGAAAGTAATATCTTCTAAATTTTTAGATATTGAGTAACCCCCAAATTTGCCTCTGTTGGATGTCAAAATTTCAGATTTTTTTAAAGCTTGTAAAATCTTACCCAAAAAACTATCAGGGATACTACATTCCTTGGATAATTCGGAACGCATAAAGGACTTTTTTTCTTTGTTTTGTGCCATATATATTATTGCTCTTATTGCATAATCTGTTGCGTTCGTAATTTTCATATAGATTACCTTTTCTTTTTAACTTATAATAATTACCTGCGTAGATATATCAAGTAAAAAGGTAGAAAATTCTTGACATTTTATTGTAGATTATACATTATCTTTAAAACTATTGGGGCGTAGCCAAACTGGCAAGGCAGCGGACTTTGGATCCGCCATTTCCAGGTTCGAATCCTGGCGCCCCAGTATTAATCTATGAGAAAATTACCGAATATTAACACTTTAGTTGTGAAGGTTGGCAGTTCTTTATTAGCCAATGAAAAAGGTGTTAATGAAGCTTTTATAAATAATATAGCCTCTGTTTTGTCATTTATTAAAGGGAAAATACCTCATATTATTGTAGTCTCCTCAGGGGCTGTTGCCGCAGGATTTAAAACGCTAGGATATGCAGATAGACCAAAGGATATTATAGATAAACAGGTTTGTGCTGCAGTGGGACAAGCTAAATTAATATGGCTTTATGAGCAAGCTTTTGAAAAATATAAAATTCCTGTTGCGCAAGTATTGGTAACAAAAGACGATTTTGCAAATAGACGAAGATTTTTAAATGTAAGATATAGCCTAAGAAAAATGTTAAAGTTGGGAATAGTCCCTGTCATTAATGAAAATGACATTGTTGTTATAGATGAATTAAAGTATGTAGAAACCTTCGGTGACAATGATAATCTAAGTGCATTAGTCGCAGGTCTTATTGAAGCAGATTTGCTTCTAATATTGTCTGATGTTGATGGAGTATACTATGAAGATCCTAAAAAATCTATAAATCCAAGGCTTATTGATAATGTCGAATCAATAAATACGCTACTTAAGGAAATTGAATTGACTACTGTTTCACCTTTGGGATCAGGAGGTATGAAATCTAAAATAATGGCAGCAAAAAAAGCACTCAGTGCTGGATGTTATGTTGGCATAATCAATGGTAATGACCTGTCAAATATTAGACGTTTCTTAAGTGGGGAAAATGTAGGTACTTATTTTAGTGGTATTGGAAAAAACCATAGACTTAGCAAAATGTGGCTTGCCTATGCGACTATTACTAAAGGGAGTATTGTTATTGATGATGGTGCAGTTAAAGCAATAGTGGATGACAATAAATCTTTATTGCCAGGTGGTATTATTTCTGTTAATGGTAGATTCAATATAGGAGATGTTGTGGTGGTTACAAGTCAAGGTGGAGTTGAAATTGCTAGAGGAAAAGTAAGATACTCTTCACAGGATGTTTTTAAAATTGCTGGTGTAAAAAGTAATGAAATCTATGATAAATTAGGCTATAAATATAGTGACGAGGTAATACATAAAGATGATCTCATTGTAACTGTTGATAGAATTAGTGAAAAAAATGAAAGATAAACTTTTAAATATTAAACGAGAAGCCTCAAAATTTAGCATTATATCTACACAAATAAAAAATAATATTATTAAGGATATTGCAGGTCTTATTGATAAAAAATCTAAGGAAATATTAGCAGAAAATGAAAAAGATATAGAAAAAGCCAAAAAAAACCATCTAGCTGAGCCTCTAATTGATAGACTTATGTTAAACAAACAAAGGCTTAATAGTATTATAGACTCACTTGAAAATATCTTGAGATTAGATGACCCTGTGATGAAAGTAGATAGGGGGTTTACAAGACCAAATGGATTGAAAATTTTAAAAGTAAGAGTGCCAATTGGAGTAATCTGCATAATTTATGAATCAAGACCTAATGTTACAATTGATGCAGCTGCACTATGTATAAAATCTGGGAATGCAGTTGTTCTTCGCGGTGGAAAAGAAGCTGTAAACACCAATATGGCTTTTGTCAGAATCATTAAGGATGCCTTAAGTTGCAACAATGTGAGTAAAGAAATCGTTTGTTATATAGATGATCCAGAAAGAAGATATATTTATGATTTATTAAAAGCAAAGAACATTATTGATTTAGTTATTCCAAGAGGGGGCACATCTTTAATTAGTTTTGTTGAAGAGAATTCACTTATTCCTATAGTAAAACATGATAAAGGCGTGTGTCATGTTTATATTGATAAATTTGCTGATATTTTAAAGGCAACAAATATTGTATATAATGCGAAAGTTCAAAGACCTTCAGTATGCAATGCTATTGAGAGCTTGTTAATTCACTCTGATATTGATGAAGATAGTGTACAGAAGATATTACAGCCATTGAGAAATGCAGGGGTGGAACTTGTTGGCTGTGAATTAATGAACAAAATTTATGGGATTGAAATGGCTATTGAAGATGATTGGTACGCAGAGTACCTTGATTTAAAAGTTTCCATAAAAATCGTTAAAGATGTTTTTGAAGCAATAGAACATATTAATAGATATGGATCGCATCACTCAGATAGCATAATTACAGAGAATTATAGTAATGCCAACGCTTTTGTCAACAATGTCGATTCAGCAGCAGTTTATGTGAATGCATCAACAAGATTTACAGATGGATTTGAATTTGGATTTGGATCTGAGATGGGAATTTCAACTCAAAAATTACACTGCAGGGGACCAATGGGGCTTGAAGATTTGACAACATATAAATATATTATTTATGGCAATGGTCAGATAAGGACTTAATTTGAAATATATAGGCTTGTTTGGAGGTACTTTTAACCCAATACACATTGGACACCTAATACTTGCTATTAATGTATATAAGGATTTTTCATTGGATGAATTTATTTTTATACCATCTAAGATTCCACCACATAAAAGTCTTGGAACTCCTCCAGAAAAAAGATTTGAAATGGTAGAATTAGCTATAAAAAATCTTAAATATAACTTTAAGGTTTCGGACGTTGAGCTAAAAAGAAAGGGCGTATCATATACATATAAAACGCTTATTCATTACAGAAATATTTATAAAGATGACAGTATATCTTTTGTATGTGGTAGCGATATATTTGCAACAATAGATAAATGGGAAAACTGGAATGAATTATTTAATTTGGCAAATTTTATTGTAGTTAATAGAAAAGAAATGCCCTTTAAAATTATGTATAATTTAATACCTGAAGAATTAAAGAAAAAAATAGTTGAAAAGAGTGAATTCTCTAATGCCTTATATGGAAAAATAGTATTATATAAAATGGATGAAATAGAAATATCTAGTACTAATATAAGGGAAAAATTAAAAGATAATAAGATGCCAGATTTTCTAACTGAGAGTGTATATAAATATATTTGTAAGAATAAGTTATATCAGGAGGTTTAATGAAAGAGGAATCTATATTAAAAAATTTGTTCTATTTATTAGATGAAAAAAAGGCAGAAAATATTTTAATTTTTGATGTTTCTAAGGTTTCTTCTATAACGGATTATTTAGTTATATGTACTGGAACTTCTGATGTTCACATTAGCTCTTTGGTTGATAACATTATGAAAGAATCAAAAACTTGGAGATCTAAAATCTACCATATAGAAGGGTACAAGTTATCAAGATGGGTTTCAATTGATTTTGGTGATATTTTATTGCATATAATGGGAAAGGATGAAAGAGAGTTATATGATTTAGAATCGATATGGGGAGATTGCGACAATGTGACCTTTCCTGTACGTACTATTAAAGAATATCTAAAGACTAAAAGTAACCTTTAATTATCTAAATGAAAATCGTATTGCTTTGCCCTGAAATACCACAAAATACAGGAAATATAATAAGGCTATGTGCCTGCACAGGTATCACATTAATACTTGTAGGCCCATTGGGGTTTTCTTTAACTAACAAATTATTAAAAAGATCAGGGCTTGATTATCATGATATGGCGTCAGTTATATACATAGAAGATAAAATTTCATTTTTCAATGAATACAGTAATAGTATATATGAATATAACTTTATATCTAAAAATGGAAATAAATTATATACTGAAATAAATTTAGATGGTGAAAAAGAGACTCTTTTAATCTTTGGAAATGAAACTCAAGGGTTACCACCATGTTTTTACATGCACTACATTAATAAACTTTATAGAATTCCTATGGTTAACGAAGCAAGATGTTTGAATTTAGCGAACTCTGTATCCATTGTATTATATTCTTTACTTTCAAAACAAAAATTTTATGGATTATGTTAAATAATGGTTGTTTTGAGTATTCCTTTGATGCATTAAATGATACCTTAATAAAAATTTTTGAAAGTAGAAATATAGCTATTGTAGAGGAATGCTTTGATAACCATAATTTATTTAAAATATATTGTGATGAGGATCTGGACGCATTGTTTCTTAATAGTGGTGTTTCCTTTAGAAAGAGAGATATTAAGGAAATTAACTGGCTTGAAGAGTGGAAAAATTTTTTAAAGCCAGGCCTTCTCTGTGAAAGAATTGCTTTCAAAAACGATGTTGACATTACCTTTGATAATTTAAATGAGATCTACATAAAGCCATCATTGGCTTTTGGAACTGGAAGTCATCCAACTACTCACATTGCAGCTTCTTTACTGGAGAATATCTGTAAAAATCAAATAATCTTAGATGTGGGAACTGGTAGTGGTATTTTATCAATCTTAGCTGAAAAATTAGGTGCAAAAAAAATTTATGCCTGTGAAATTGATAAAAACGCAATAAGTAATATAAAAGAAAATATTAGAAATAATAATTGTAAAAACATAGATGTTTATATTGGTTCAATTGAAGAAAATTATAAAAAGATTAAATGTAATATTATTGTTGCTAATATATTGTGTGATACATTAATTTACTTATGGAATTATTTTATTGATATAGCTCCTTATTATATTATTTTATCTGGTTTTTATAAAGACGATCTTATAAATTTTTTAAGTAGTGTGAAACTAAGAAATTATAAAATAAATACTTTGTTATATAGAGATAATTGGTGGGGTATAAATTTTGCAATTAGCAGTGATAGGTGATGTACATGGCTGTAATAAAAGTTTAAATAAATTATTAAATGTACTTATTAAGAAATTTAGAGTTAATAGTTTTTATTTTGTTGGAGACTTAATAGATAGAGGTCAATATTCTAAAGAAGTAATAGATACTTTATTACAATTGGATTCCGACAAACATTTTCTACTGGGCAATCATGAAGATATGATGTTGGATTTTCTAAATGGAGAATCGCGATATAATAATAGTCTTTGGCTCGATAATGGAGGTATATACACACTGCAATCTTTTATGGGTTCTGATTTTACAAAAAATAATAGTCATATGCAATTAAGTTACACAAAAATAAGAGCCTATTTTAATAATTATATGCAGTTTTTTAATAGTTTTAAGGAGTATGTAGTTATAAAAATGGGGGATAGAAAATTTTTAATCAGCCATTGTGGGATTTACAATTTTAATAAGCCCCCTGAAAAGCAGTATGAAGATCTTAGTGATACTCAAAAGCTGCAGAAATATCCTTATATATGGGCAAGAAATTGTGATTTTTCAAAAAAGAAATATTATGATTTTATTATTATTCATGGGCATACTCCACTATGTTCCTTAGGTTTAACAGATAATTATAAAACACCTTATATAAATAAAAATGGCAAAGATATAATAAGTGTAAATTTGGATACAGGTTGTGTATATGGTTATGCTTTAAGTGCTATGATTATAGATGAAAAGGGAGGTTTTAATTTTGAATCAGTCGATTGTGCCGAATAAAAGAATCTATATTGAAGGGTCTTTAGATACCAATATAGTTGTGGAAGGTAAATTATATAATTATTTAAAAAATGTTTTAAAAATGAAGTATAATGAATATATCTATGTACTTAATAGACAATATATTGGTGAATATAAAATTGTAGATGTCAAAAAAGGTAAAATAATTCTTGGGAAAAATTCTGAGAGATTACTTAAGGGGATGCTTTATAAACTTACAATATATCAGGCGATTTTAAAAAGGGAATATATGGACAATATCTTAGAAAAAAGCGGAGAATTGGGAGTTACTAGATTTATACCAGTATATACACAGAGGTGTAATGGTAGTATCACTATGAATACATTGAGGAGATATAACGAGCTCATTATTAAAGGTGCGCTACAAGCAGAATTAGAATATATTCCTGAAATTACAGAACCAGTAAACTTGAAGGATATTGTTGTAGAAAATAAAGAGAATTTTCTTTTTTTTGAAGGATGTGCTGATAAATCTCTCCCAAAAATTAGAGCAAAAGATATTTCTCTCTTTATTGGGCCAGAAGGGGGATTGGAAAAAGAAGAAGTTGAATTCTTAAGAGAAAGGAGTTTCCAAATAATTTCACCTACCTCATCAATTTTGAAAGCTGAGACAGCTGCTATTGTGTTTATTGGTATAATAAAAATATTAATGGAGCTATCTTAAAGATTGGTTATAACAGATAAAGATTCCTACTATTTAGACAGAGCCATTTTACTAGCAGAAAAAGCGTCCCAACTAGGAGAAGTTCCTGTTGGATGTCTAATAGTTGAAAATGATAAAATAGTAGCAGATGGTTTTAATGAAAAGGAGAAATTCTCTGATCCATTAAGGCATGCAGAAATAGTTGCTCTAAAGAAGGCAGCTGAATTTAAGGGTGACTGGAGATTAAATAACTGCATTTTATACACAACTATGGAGCCTTGTATTATGTGCTGTGGAGCTATACTGCATTACAGAATAAAAAAAGTTTTTTTTTGTATTAGAGAAAATAAATTTGGTGGTGTGATCTCAAAAGCCCAAATTTTTGATATAAAAGGGTTAAATCACTGTGTTGAATATGGTTATGGTTATAGAGAGCCATATTTAGAAAAGTTGTTGTCTGATTTTTTCAAACTCAAGCGTAAGCATTAAAGCCTATAAATAAATAATATATGATTAGTGTTTAAAAATTACTTAAGCATTTGTTTTTTAATAAAGAATATTTACTGTCAATATCATCGGATTAGATTCAATTTGTAAAAAAATAAAAATGTAAAGTGAAATTTACTTTTTTTAAAAAAGGACTATTATGTTTATGCTAAGGAGGATTTTAAATGAATTTAAATTTTGTAGATGTTATTGTAAAAGCAGGAGAGATTCTTTTAGAAGGTTTGCACAGAGATGTGAAGGCTAATTATAAAGGCAAATCTGATATTGTTACTGAAATTGACCTAAAGTCAGAGGCCTTCCTTAAAGAAGAATTGTTGAAAATATTTAATGGGTATAAAATTGTGGCTGAAGAAACTGAGAATAAGCTAGTCGATGCTAGTCGTGTTATTTATATTGATCCTTTAGACGGAACTACCAATTATTATCATAAATTCCCTTTTTTTGCCATTTCTGTTGCTGTTTATAATGACGGATCGCCTATTGAGGCCGCTGTATATAATCCATATTATAAGGAGTTATTTGTTGCCAGTAAAGGTGAAGGTGCTTTTTTAAACGGAAAGAGGTTATGCGTTAGTAATAAAAAAGCATTGGAGGAGTCATTAATTGTGACTGGTTTTACATCAGGTGTTATTCAAAAAGAGGGGAAACATTTAGTTGAAATTTTAAAGAAAATATCAGAATCAAGTCATGGTATTAGAAGAATTGGTTCTGCTGCACTTGATCTATGCTATGTAGCAATGGGTGTGTTTGAGGGGTTTTATGAAAAAGGACTCAAGCCCTGGGATGTAGCAGCAGGCAAACTTATTGTAACTGAGGCTGGTGGGAAAATAAGTGACATTGATGGAGAAAAACATGAAGTCGATTCAGGTTTTATTGTGGCAACTAATGGATTAATACATGAAGAATTGTTGTCAATTTTAAATGAATAGAGGAGTTTTTATGAAAAAAATTGCACTAATGACAAGTGGTGGTGATTCTCCAGGGATGAATGCCTGCATAAGGAGCATAGTCAGGACATCTATATCTAAAGGAATAAAAGTATGTGGTATTAATCGTGGTTACGAAGGGTTAATAAATGATGATATCTTTGAATTAACAAGCGCACATGTGGCAAATATCATTCAAAGAGGTGGCACAATATTAAAGAGTGCCCGTTCTAAGAAATTTATGACAACTGAAGGACAAATTGAAGCAGTTAATATATTAAATAGAAATAACATTGAGGGTTTGATAGTTATAGGTGGTGAAGGTTCATTAACTGGTGCCAATATACTGTATAAGCAATACAACATAAAGGTAATGGGTATTCCTGGCTCAATAGATAATGATATATATGGAACCGATTTTGCAATAGGTGTTGATTCAGCTTTAAATCGCATAATAAATGCTATTGATATTATCAATGATACAGCCTCTTCTCATGACAGAACATTTATAATAGAGGTTATGGGTAGAAATTGTGGATATTTAGCTTTAATGTCAAGTATAGCTGGTGGCGCAGAGTATGCCTTTATTCCAGAAAAAAATATCAATATTGATGAAATTGTTGAAATGGTGAAGCAACGTTATAAAGAGGGTAAAAGTAGAAGTATTATTATTGTGGCAGAAGGAGCTGGGTCTGCTAGTAGTATTGCAAAAATTTTCAGAGAAAAGGGGTATATAGATACACGTATAACAGTACTGGGACATCTACAAAGAGGAGGCTCCCCAACATATTTTGATAGAATGCTTGCCACAGCCATGGGGATCAAGGCTGTTGAAGGATTAATTGAAGGTGAATATGGTAAGATGATTGCATTAAAAGGTTCAAAGCTTTATTATATACCTATAGAAGAAGCTATAAGTAAGAAGAAAGAATTGGAACTTGATATGTTAGATATAAATAAAATGTTAAATGTGTAGATTATGAGCATATCAACGAGAAAAGGTGACAAAGGGTTTACAAGCATATATACAGGTGAGAGAGTGCCCAAGGATCATATAATATGCGAAATATGTGGCACCGGTGATGAATTTATCTGCCATTTAGGTGAATTAAAGCATTCTACTCCGCAATACTATAGTGTTATTGAAAATGTGCAGAAAAAGATATTTAAAATTAATTCTTTTTTTGCAACTATTGGAGATAAGAGGGAATCTTTTATTATAACTGATGAAGAAATAAAAGAAATTGATAAGATCTTTGATGAATTTGAAATTCAATGTGGTGAGCTTAAAGGATTTATTATACCATCAGAAAATATATTGGCTGCCAAAGCTGATATTTGTAGAACAATTTGTCGTAGATACGAAAGAAGAATTATAACTTATAACATAAATATAAAAGAAGTCCCAGGAAATATTTTGCAATATATAAATCGATTGTCCGATGTTTTATATTTAATTGCAAGGCTTTTGGGAAAAAATAAGGAGGCAATATGAGCTTAAAAGAGCAAATAATGAATGATTTAAAACATTATATGAAGGAAAAGAACGAAGCAGCACTCAATGCTATTAGATTACTTAGGGCAGATATTAAGAATGCGGAGATAGATAAGAGAAAAGAGCTTTCTGATGAGGAGGTTCTGCAAATTATAAGTTCTTCCATAAAAAAAAGAAAAGAATCAATTGAAATGTATAAAAAAGGTTCTAGACAAGACTTGGTAGTTAAGGAAACAGAGGAAATAAAGGTTATTGAAAAATATTTGCCAGTACAATTATCTGATGAGGAGATTAGAATATTAATTAGAGAAACCATAGACGAAGAGGAAGAAGCAAAAAAGAAGAATTTTGGTGTTATCATGAAAAAGGTCATTGGAAAAATAAAAAATAGAGCGGAAGGTTCAAAAGTAAATAGGTTGGTTAAAGAAATTATAGATGGAATTAAGTGATATAATAATACTAGTCGTTTTAGGTATTTTTGGCATTAGAGGTCTATTTAATGGCTTCATTATGGAGATTCTATCTCTAGGTGGATTATTTCTAGGATTTCTTGTTTCCTATAAATACTTCTATTATATAGCAAATTTTTTACAGAAGTTTAATATTTCGTCAAATTATTCCAGATATATAAGCTATGTGGTTACATTTTTAATTGTATATATTATCATAATAATTATTGCTAAAATTTTAAGCAAATTTTTAAAAGTCATAAGGCTTGGTTGGGCAAACAGATCAGGTGGCTTCCTCTTTGGTGTTTTTAAAGGGGGGATCCTTATTGGAATTTTATTAACTTTGGTTTTTGCTCATATAAAGAATGATTCTTCATTTAAAAAGAGTATTGAGAAAGCTCCTGTAACAAAGTATTTATTAGAAATAACACCTAAGGCCTTTGACTATTTGAATAAAATTACTAATGGAAATAAAGAAAATCCTTTCAACCAGCTCATATAATGTTCGATTACGATTCGGTAGAATTTAATACTTATATAGATATAATTAAAAATAAAGTGAATTCTCCATTCAGTAAAGAAGTTCTTAATGATATTAAAGCTGAAAGTGGTCTAGAAATTATTACTCGCAAACAGAATTTATTAAGAGAATCTTCAGACTGTACAAGACATTACGAGTTTTCATTATATAATGATGAAAAAACATTTTTAATATATCTTAAAATTAAAGAGAATTTTTACTATCTTATAAATACTGATTTTCTAATTATAAAAACTTTTCTGAAAAATATCAAAGAAATCAAAAATATTTTTAAAGATGAAAAAAAATATGATGAGTTATCTAAATTAATACACTCAATGGATACTTTTGATGATTTCTATAATGATTTAGAGAGGATTTTTGATGATGAAGGGTATATAAAAGATAGTGCTAATGATAATATATATAAGATCAGAAAAGAGTTGCACAAGTTAAGGAAAGAAATAAATAGTACTTTGAATAAGGTTATATATAGTCCAAATAGCAAATATTTTATTAATGATAATATTGTAACAGAACGCTATAACAGATATCTCATTTTATGTAAATCTAATTTTAGAAATTATATAGATGGTCTTGTTCAGGATGTATCAATAAGTGGGCAAACCTATTATGTTGAGCCCATAGAAGTTGTTGAGCTTAATAATAGCTATAGAGAATGCAAAAAGGAAGAAGAGGAGGAAATCCGGAAGATTATAGAGGAACTAAATTCTGAATTTAAAAAGAATAATGAAGTTTTTCAAAATTCAATTAATATCTATAAGGAATTTGTGTATTATATTGAATTAGGAAAATTTTATAGTTCTATGCCAACATATTTTCCAATATTTTCAGATAAAATTTTGTTAAAAAATATTCATCATCCAATCATATATTTCAGCAAAAGAAATGAATCTATTCCGATAGATTTTACTATGGATGAAGGAATTTCTTTATCCATTATCACTGGACCTAATGCTGGTGGTAAAACAGCAGCAATTAAATTAGTAGGGCTTTGTTGTCTAATTGCAAAATGTGGCTTACCTCTAGTATGCGAATATGCTGAAATGATAAATTTTGAAAACTTGTTGAGTGACATTGGCGATAAACAATCTATACTAAAGGATTTAAGTTCTTTTACAGCACATATTTCGAATTTAAATGACATTTTAAAATATTACACTAAAAATACATTGATTATTATGGACGAGCCAGGGAGTAATACGGAACCAAGAAAAGGAGCTGCACTTTCTTTGAGTATCATAAGAGAACTTGTTGCCAGAGGGTGTAAAGTGCTTGTTGCAACACATTATGAGGAAATAAAAAATGAAGGAATATTCAATAAAAAAGCAAGAGTTTTTGCTGTTGATTATGATTATGATTCTAATAAGCCTAAATATAAGCTAATAGAGGGTGTTAGTGGTGATTCAAGTCCTTTTATTATTGCAAGAAAATATGGATTTCCCGAAAGTCTCTTGAGAAAAGCAGAAGATATTTATAATGAAATTTATAGTGATCGAGAAAAAACCTTGGATGAGATAAGGGAAATGCAATTAAGTCTTCAGAAAAAACTCAATTTTGTAGATGAACTTCTTATTAATATAAAAAGACTTTATGATTATATTAATCACAAGTGGGAAAGTTTTGACAAGCTTTTAAAAGAAAGAGAAGAGAAAATATTGTCAGAAGCTCATTATTATTTAAATAAGGCTAAAAATTTTTATAAAAAAGGTAAAAAAATAAATAAAAATGAAATTGAGATAACTTCTAAACAAATTGAATCCAGAATAGATATACTAAAAGAGTCCCATGAGTATCCAAAAAATGTAAGTGTAGGTGATAAAATATTATTAACTAAAATAGGTAAAATAGTTGAGATTATTGAATTAAAAGAAGGTAAAGCAGTGATTAATTTGGATAATAAAAAAATAAATATTGATCAAAGAGATCTCTTGGGCACAATAGTTCGTGAAGAAAAAAAACAGGTAAAGATTGTTAAAGATGATTTTAATAAGTATATACCAGAGATAAATATAGTTGGTAAGAGAGTTGATGAAGCCAGAGAATTACTGGACGAATTTATAGATAAAATGATTTTAGATGGGTTTAATAAATTTTATATAATACATGGTAGAGGTACAGGTGCTCTCAGAAAAGGAGTACATGAATATTTAAAAATGAGCAGGTTTATAAAAAGTTATAGACTAGCACATATTGATGAGGGTGGAGATGCAATTACTATTGTAGAAATATAATAATTACTGTATACATTTATCTTTAAAATGAAAGATATTAAAATTTACTTTATAGCAACTAGGCCATGGTCTTATTCAATGACTTTTATTTCTATTTTACTAGGGAGCCTTGTTGCTTTTAAAACAGGGAGTTTTTCGCTGATTGCTTTTATTATTACAATATCTGGTGGAATCTTAATCCATGGTGCCACAAATGTTTTAAATGATTACTTTGATACAAAGTATAAAGTTGATACTGAAATTGCCCCTACAACACGTTATAGACCACATCCAATTATTGGAGGTTATTTAAGCAAAAATGAAGTTTTAGTTGAATCTTTAATTATGTATTTTCTAGCCTTTATTTGTGGAGTAATACTTATAGTATATTTTTCCAGTAAAATCATTTATATATGTATTATTGGCCTTCTGATTAGTATATTTTATACAGGCAAGCCTATTTCTCTTAAATATAGAGCTTTAGGTGAATTGGCAGTTTTCGTTATCTGGGGACCACTTATGGTTAGTGGAGCCTACATAGTTCAGAGAGATATGTTCAGTTTAGATGCATTATTAATCTCAATCCCACAAGGATTACTGGTTGCTTTGGTATTATTTGCAAATAATGCAAGGGATACAAAATATGATGAAAGTAGAAAAATTAAAACTATAGGGATGTTACAGAGTGGAGAAAGAAATATAAAAATCTTTATTTTATTTCTTGGATTTACTTATATTTATACATTGTTTATGATTCTTTTTAATATTGTCTCACCAGTGGGTATAATAGTTTTTTTATCTATTCCAGTTGCAATAACATTATTGAAAAAGTTTAAAAATTCTTTTACTGATAATGCAGATGCACTTACAGCAAAACTTGTTAATATTTATGGAGGGTTGTTATGTATAACCTTACTTTTAGAAAAAATAATATATTAATATTACTAATTGGTATAGTGTTAGCTACACTTGGTTGGTATTGTGCATTTGGCATGAAGGAAGGTGTTTTTTGGTATAAATTAGCTTTTGCTATTATTATTGTAACATTATATGCCTTATTATTTTTAAGAATTCCCTTTAAAATTACATATAAATCTGTTTTAGAGGGATTAGTTTCTGCATTTATTCTCTATATGGTCTTTTATATGGGCAATATGCTTGCACCCTACATAGTTGATGAGTCTCATAATCAGGTTGGACTTATTTATGAAATGGGGAGTGGCAGTAGTAAGGTTTTTATATTCATATTACTCTTTTTTGTTACCTCTCCAGGCGAGGAAATATTCTGGAGGGCTTTTCTGCAGGGAGGCTTTACAAAGCATATTGGAGCTTTCCCAGCTTTTCTTCTGGTCAGTATTGTATATGCATTAGTGCATATTTTTTCTGGTAATGTAATGCTTACATTGGCAGCCTTTGTGGCAGGTATATACTGGGGTTTACAGTATTTATTAAGAAAGGATGTTGTTGCTAATATTGTATCTCATGCTTTTTTTAGTGCATTTATTTTTGCTGTTTTCCCAATAAATTAAAAAAAATTATTTTATTAACATAGAAATATTTTATAAAAAATTGTTTGAAAACTAAAACATAACAAAATATAATTAACTTTAGTGAATAAATTTGTATATTTGAAATTGATCTTTATAACTTTTATTATTTCAATATTATCTTCTCATTCCTATTCATTTCAATATGTTGATCTTTTAAGAAGTGGTGGTTTTACCTATAATCTATTACAAAAAAGAATAGACATACTTTCGCCAGATGATTTTTTTGGATTTCAATTAACTGCAGATAGAGTTTTAGTAAATTATGGACAGCTTTTAGAATATTATAAATATCTGGCAAAGAATTCAAAAAATCTATTGTTGGAACATGTAGGTTATTCAACAGAAGGTAAAGATATGTATCAGCTTATTCTTTCCTCACGAAAAAATATTAACAATCTAGAAGCAATACTGTTAGAACAATCAAAAATTGCCGATCCTAGAAATTTGCCTAAAGATAGGGTACTTAAAATAATAGAAAACCAACCAATAATTTTATTTGTTGGTTTGTCTATACATGCAAATGAAATAACAGCAACACAAATGGCACCATTATTTATATATGAAATATTGAATATGGACCGTGAATACATTGAAGAGGTAATGGATAAAATTATTTTAGTAATATCTGTTACAATCAATCCTGATGGCTTAGATAGTGTTACACATTGGTATTGGGATACTTTAGGAAGCCCATCAGAAGGCACAACACCGCCATATTTATATCAAAAATATGCAGGCCACGACAACAACAGAGATTATTTTATGAATAATTTAAATGAAACGAGAGTCTGGTCAACCCAGTTGTTCAAAAGGCTTTTTCCAGTTATTGTTTACGATATTCATGAAATGGGGCCAACAGGGCCAAGATTTTTTGTGCCTCCTTTTCATGATCCAGCGAATCCAGCGATACCTTCTACTACCATAAGGGATATTGAATTAATAGGAGGAGCTGTTTCATCTCACCTAGCAGAATTCAATTTACCAGGAATTGTTACAAATGGAATCTATGATATGTGGTGGCATGGGGGATTAAGACCATCACCAAATTTTCATAACCAAATTGGTATTTTAACAGAAGCAGCAAGGGTGAATATTGCTACTCCAATTGAAGTTAATTTTGATGATTTAATAGGTAGATTGGGAATTCCAACTACTAAGGGTAGATATATTAATTTCACAGATGTCTGGAATGGAGGCACTTGGCATAGTTCTGATATAGCAACTTACGAAAGGGAAACATTGAAGGCCCTTATTGAAGTATCTATTAAATATAGAAAAGATTTAATCAGAAGATTTTATGAAAGAAATGTAGATGCAATAGAGTTGGGTAGAACTAATAGTCCCTATGGTTATATATTTAATATAGATGAAAATGATAGAGGCAAAGTTTTGACTTTAATGGAGATATTAAATTTTCAGGGTATAGAACTGCATGTAGTCAAGAGTCTTTTAAATGTAGAAGGGGAAACTTACCCCCCAAACTCATTTATTGTATTTTTATCGCACCCACAAAGGCAAAATATACTTGCTCTCTTAGAAAAGCAAAGCTACCCGCCTAGATTTTTATACCCAGGAGGACCTCCTGAGGCTCCATATGACATTGCTTCGTGGAACTTATTAGAACAGATGGATATTAAAGCGAAAGAATTGAATCAGCCTTTCCCTGCTTTTTTGATGACTGAACTTGAGAAAATTGAGCCAACAATAGAAAAATCTGCTAGATTCCAAGATACTCCTCGGAACAGAAGAATAAAGTTTTTAAAGAAACTAGAAAAAATTGGACTAAAGCCTGTGGGACAAGTTGTTGGTGTAGCAGGCCATGATGGAGGGTATATATTTACTCCAGATGATAGCAATTTTGCAATTGTAGTTAATAGACTGTTTAAAGAAGATATTAATCTATATAAGACAACAAAGAATGTTAAAATATTAGATAAAATATTTCCACCTAATTCATATGTTGTACCTGCTGATAAGATCAATTATAAATATTTAGAAATGTTAGCTCATGAATTAGCAATTAATTTTTATGGATTTGAAAATATAAACCACCTAACTTTAAGTTTTGTAAGTAAAAAAAGAGTGGCGTTATATGAGAGTTATAATGCTAATTACCCTACAGGGTGGACAAGTTTTGTTCTTGATTCAAATGAATTTGAATATAAAAAAATTTACAATAGTAGTTTAAAGCTACCAGATTTGAAGAAACACTATGATGTTATTATTTTTGGAAGTGAATCATATAAAAATATATTAAATGGACAAGAAGAAAATTATCCAGAAAAATATATAGGTGGAATAGGGAATAAAGGTGTAGAGAATCTCAAAAATTTTGTAAAAGATGGGGGTACTTTATTGTTAATTGATAAAGCAACTGATTTAGCCATTGAAGGATTTAAGATTCCAGTAATTAATATTCTTAAAAATCTCCCAGAGGAAGAGTTTTATTGCCCAGGCTCTGTTTTAAATTTAGTAATCAATAAAGTAAATAATCCATTATTGTCAGGATATGCTGGTCAAACCTATGGTTATTTTAAGAATAGTGCCACCTTTGAAGTGTTAGAAAAGGGGCCTAAAGTTTTAGCAACTTGGCCATCCAATCCTGATGAGATTTTAGCTTCAGGGTGGATGGAAGGCGAGAGTATCATTGCAGGCAAACCAGCAATACTTGATGTTCCATTGGGGGAAGGACATGTTATCCTAACAGCCTTTGATATCATACACCGTGGGCAACCCCATGCAACCTTTAAATTGTTATTTAATGTAATCTATGCTGATTTTGCACAGTGATTAGTAAAGACTTAGTTACATCTTTCTTTCATAGAAGGATTAACAGATTTGTAATTGAATGCACTGTTAATGATAAGTTTGTGCAGGCATATCTTCCAAATCCAGGGAGGTTATGGGAACTACTTCAAGATGGCAGTGAAGTCCTATTAACAAAAAAGAGGGACTTCAAAAGATTCCAATATCATGCGGTGGCTGTTAAATCTAAGAATTCTATGGTCCTTTTAGATACTCATTATAATAACAAAGTTGCAAAAACTTTAATAGAGAATAAAAAAATAGACTTTTTGGAAGATTATACTATTCAAAGGAAGGAGTTTTCTGCTAATAACAGCCGGTTTGATTTTTTGCTGGAGAAGGGAAAAGAAAAATTAATACTAGAAGTAAAATCATGTACTCTATTTTTTAACGATTTGGCAATGTTTCCTGATGCACCTTCAGAAAGAGCTAAAAGACATGTAGAAGAACTTGCCGAATTACACAAACAGGGTATTAAAGGGGCCATATTGTTTGTTGTTTACTCACCATTAGCTAATTTTTTCCTACCAGAATTTAATGTAGATATTGAATTTGCTGAATCGTTATACAAAAATAGGAATAACATAATAGTTAAGGCAATTAGTATCCAAAATTTTATGATTTCAAAAAAATCAATTGAAGTTCGAAATCTAAGCATCCCATGGGATATGTTAAAAAGAAAACTCGTTAATAGCGGTAGTTACCTTTTAATTATATATATAAATGAAAATAAAGAAATTAATATTGGGCACCTTGGCTATATTTACTTTGAAGTAGGCTATTACATATATGTAGGTTCTGCTATGATAAACCTCAACCAGAGGATAAATAGACATAAAAGAAAAAATAAAAAATTGTTTTGGCATATAGACTATTTATTGAAAGAAGCAAGGCTTCTATATGCACTTCCTATAAGAAGTGAAATTGTTTTAGAATGCACTATTGCAAGGGATATTAAAAATATAGCAGAAAGGCAAGTTATCAATTTTGGTTCTTCAGATTGTAATTGTGGTGGTCATCTTTTTAAATTTGATAGTAATCCTATTCATAAGAAAAACTTTATAGATTTATTGCTTTATTATAGAATGGGCCTTATTGGTAGCAAATTAAATACTAGATATGAATCTTAAAAAAATAATGATGTGCAAAACCAGATTGTTATTAATTAAATAATTGTATAAAATAGCCTATCTTTATGAGGTGAACCTATGAACTTTTTTGATATTTTCTGGATATTTTTAATCATCTTAGCACTACAGCCTTTGCTCAGGCAAAAAATGTTAGAGGGCGCCAGACGCAAGTTAATTGTAAAATTACAGAAAGAAAGGGGCTCCAGGGTAATATTACTTGTCCACAGACAGGAGAGCATGAATTTTCTTGGATTTCCACTGATGAGGTACATTGATATACAAGACTCTGAGGAAATAATTAGAGCTATTCAATTAACTGACGATGAAACACCCATTGATATAATTATTCATACACCAGGGGGCCTTGTTTTAGCTTCCCTTCAGATTGCAATGGCATTAAACAAACATAAAGGTAAGGTTACTGTTTTTGTACCACACTATGCTATGAGTGGAGGGACGTTAATTGCTTTGGCAGCTGATGAAATAGTTATGTGTGATACTGCAGTCCTTGGTCCAGTTGATCCACAAATAGATAAATATCCAGCAGTATCTCTATTAAAGGTAGTTAAAGAAAAACCTATCAGTGAAATTGATGATAATACATTGATTATGGCTGATATTGGTGAAAAGGCATTAAAACAGGTAGAAAAGAGTATTCACGATCTATTAATTGATAATTTTGATGAGGAAAAATCCAGTAATATTGCAAAAAAACTTACAGAAGGTAAGTGGACTCATGATTACCCTATAACTTTTGAAGAAGCAAAATCATTAGGACTGAATGTTTCATCTGAAATGCCAAGAATTATATTAGATTTGATGAACCTATTTCCTCAACCAGTTAAAAAATTGCCAACAGTTGAATATTTACCCATGCCTGTAAAACGAGATAAAGGTATTAAGCAATAGTGATGTGGTGAGGAGACATGTATGATCATAAGAATGTTTTTTATATATTTATTTATAGTGTTTATGCTAGTTGATAATTCCTTTTCTGATGACAATCTATTATATTCAGAGGCTTTAGAGCGTGCTGAGACTGTTTCAAATGTTAGTTACAAGATTTATCTAGATTTAGATAATGGCTTAGATTCATTTTTATGTAGTAGTGAAATTGAATTTGATGCAAAAAATGGCAACGAGACCTTTTTAAACTTTGATGGGAATAAAATTTTAAGTATTGAATTAAATGGCGAAACAATATCAGTTAATAACTACGATAATTACAGAATTTTGCTTTCTCCCTTAAAACCACATAATAAAGTAATAGTTAAAGGAGTGTGCAAATATCAAAATACTGGTGTAGGTTTACATAAATTTATTGATCCTGTTGATAAAATGGTTTACCTGCATACTCAATTTGAGCCATTTGATGCACATAAGGTTTTTGCCTGTTTTGACCAACCAGATATTAAAGCTTCCTTTGAAATGAAGGTTAATGCCCCTAAAGGGTTTATTGTAATTTCTAATAGCAAGCCAATAAAGAAACCTGATAGTATGAATGGTGAGTATAATAGTGGCATATGGGAATTTGCAAAAACCGATAAAATATCAACATATTTAACAGCTATCGTAGCGGGTAATTATAAAGGATTTACTGATAAATATAAAGATATAGACCTTGGGATATATGCAAGAAGGTCTCTCTTGAAGTACGTAGATCATAATGAACTTTTTAAATTAACAAAAGATGGACTTGCTTTTTATGAAAATAAATTACAGACACCCTATCCTTTTGATAAATATGATCAAATATTTGTTCCTGGATTTAATGCAGGGGGCATGGAAAACGTTGGGTGTATAACATATAATGAGGCTTATATATTTAGAACTGAAGTAACAAATGCTCGAAGATTTGCAAGAGCTGATGTTTTTTTACATGAAATGAGTCACATGTGGTTTGGCGATTTAGTGACAATGAAATGGTGGAGTGATTTATGGCTTAATGAATCTCTTGCAACATATATGTCCCCATTTGCTATCGAAAATGTGACGGAATTTAAAAATGCGTGGGCGCTTTTTAGCATAAAAACAAAATATGGTGCCTATGTGCAGGATGAAATGCCTACTACCCATCCTATTTCATCGGAGGTGCCTGATACTAATGCAACAAGGGTAGCCTTTGATTCCATTACATATAACAAAGGTGGTTCTGTATTAAAGCAGCTTGTTGCTATAGTCGGAGAGGATACTTTTTTTAATGGCATAAAGAATTACTTACAAAAATATGCATATACCAACCCGACATTATCTGATTTTATTGGAGAATTGGAAATTGCAAGTGGCAAGGACTTGTCTAGTTGGAGTTATGAATGGCTTGAAACTTCAGGCGTTAATAAGGTTAGGTTGAATACAAATTATATAGATTGTGAAATGGGCAAATGTTTAAATAATGTTAGTCTATTGCAGGAAAAGGACAATTCAAGTGGCATTTTTAGAAATATAACTATGGATGTTGGACTTTTGGATTTTAAAAATGATACAATTAGCTTAGTTGATAAGGTGAAAGTAAATATTTCTAATAATAAACAATTAATTGATACATTGGAAAGAAGGAGAGCCCCCTATATTATTATGCCAAATTATGATGATTATGCTTATGCTAAAGTAAAATTGGATAACATAAGTTTAAACAATACAATTAATACATTGTCACAAATAGAAGATGATTTGATTAGAACAATGGGTTGGAACATTCTATGGGATGCAGTTAGAGATGCCGAATTAAGTAGTGGGAAATGGACAGATATAATACTCAATCATATAGATGCAGAGGAAGATCCTACTGTTTTACAAACGTTATTGAGTAGAACACTTACTGTATTAAATCAATATGCTAGCAAGAATAATAGAACTCTATACGTCGAAAAGATTTATAATAAATCAAAAAATATAATGGAATCGAATAAAAATAGTGAAATTAAATTATCCTGGTTTAATACATTTGTCAATACAGCTGAGTCGCAAGGTTCCTTAAATTACCTAAATGAAATCTTAAATGGTGAGAAAAATATTAATGGTATAAATCTTGATGAGGATAAAAGGTGGCAAATTGTTATACAGCTAGCATCTAAAGGTGTAATTGATGAGGCTTTCATAGACAGTGAATTACAAAAAAGTCTAAATGATTTTACAAAAAGATATGCTTTAACTGCAAAAGCAGCACTACCTAATTACGAAAAAAAACTATGGACATGGAAAAGTATATTAGAAGATAAAGGAGTTGATAATTATGATATGTCAGCATTAATTGATGGGTTTTATGTAACAGGACAGGATGAACTTTTAAAACCCTTTGCTGAAATTTATGGGGAGGCAATTGAGTATGCATGGAAATATAGAACAGCAGATGAAGCTTTAACAATTACTAACGGTTTATATCCTTCCACAATAGTTGAGCCCTATGTATTAGATATTGCAGACAAAGCATTATCAATGGATTTGCCAGATGAGGCTAAAAGAACAATAATGGAAAGGAAAGCAGACACTGAAAGAGCTTTAAAAGCACAAGTAACTGATAAAGAAAGTTACAAAAATAAAACAAAAACTTAGAAAATAGTATTATATTTTTTTATTGCTTATATATAAAAAGTATATATTATTTTAAAAGTTTTTAATCCAAAAATGATTTAATATGTTTACATAGGTCTATTAGGAGGTGAGCATGAAGATAGGTATTTTAACTGGTGGAGGAGATTGCCCAGGGTTGAACCCTGTAATCAGAGCAGTAGTTAGGCAGGCTATAAACAATGGTGATAATGTTGTTGGTATAAGGTATGGCTGGAAAGGGTTATTGAATAAGGAAGTGGAGGAGTTAACCTTACAGAAAATTTCAGGAATTTTACCAAGAGGAGGCACAATTTTAGGGACATCAAGAACGAACCCATACAAAGATGAAAATGGCCCTTCAAATATCGAAAAAAATTTTAAAGAATTAGGTCTTGATGCTTTAGTGGCTATAGGAGGTGAAGATACCCTTGGGGTTGCAAACAAACTATATAAAGAAAGGAAATTGAATGTTGTTGGAGTTCCTAAAACAATTGATAATGATCTTTCTGCTACAGATTTTACCTTTGGATTTGATACAGCTGTCAATATAGTTACTGAATGTCTTGACAGGTTACACACAACAGCGGAATCTCATAACAGAATAATGGTCGTTGAAGTTATGGGAAGGCACGCAGGATGGATTGCAACATATGGTGGAATGGCTGGAGGAGCAGATTATATACTAGTTCCTGAAATCCCAATAGATATTGAGGAAGTTATAGAATCTATAAGAAAAAGACATAAAAGAGGGAAAAATTTTAGTATAATAGTAGTTGCTGAAGGTGCTACCTTTAAAGATGATACTTATTATGTTCAGGAAAAAGAGTTAGACGAATTTGGTCATATAAAATTAGGTGGAATAGGGAATGCACTTGGTGAAATATTGAAAAATAAGTTAAAATATGATGTAAGAGTTACAGTTCTTGGACATATTCAAAGAGGAGGTTCTCCTACAGCCTTTGATAGAGTCCTTGGTACTAGATTTGGGGTTAAGGCTTATGATTTAATAAAAAAATCAAAATTTGGTTGTATGTGTGCATTATCTGGTAATAAAATTATTGAAGTGCCCCTCGATGAAGCTGTAAAAGAGCTAAAAACAGTTGATATGGAAATATATAATATATCTAAACTATTTTTTGGATAATAGTTTGGTCAGAATTGTTAACTTCCTAGCAATTCTGACCAAATTTCTCTAAAGTGCTGAAAGATGCCATATTAGTTTTTTAGAAAATAATATATGCTATAGATAAATATATTGTTGATGGAGTTTTTGTATACCGATGATAATTGGTGAAGGTAAGCTTCCCTATAGTGTTTTGGAAAGTGTTATAAAGAAATTCTCCTTTTCAGATAATACGCTGATTAAAGGGCCAGGGATAGGTTTAGATTGTGCAGTTTTTGATAATGGCAATGATTTCATTGTTGTTACATCAGACCCGGTTACTTATGTAGCATCAGGGGGATATTGTGTTAATGTGAATGTTAATGATATAGCAGCGATGGGTGGAGACCCCTGGTTCTTTTTATGCACAATAATACTACCAATTGGTTTTGAACAAAATAGTTTTGAAGACATTATGGATGAAATAAAAAAGGAATGTGAAAAATTTAAGATTAATTTTGGTGGTGGCCATACTGAAATTAATAAAATAGTTAATAACCCAGTAATTTGCGGTTTTATGGTAGGGAAATGCAAGAAAGAGGAGCTAAGAGGAGCCTTTAACGCAAAAGATGGAGATATATTAATAGTGACAAAGGGTGTTAGTGTGGAGGGCACTTCAATAATTGCTGAATTAAAATCAAAAGAAATAATTGAACAATATGGTTTAGAATTTTATAAAAAATGTATTTCCTATAAAAGCAAGTTATCTGTATTAGATGAAGCCAGAATTGCTAGAACAATGTCGAATGCTATGCATGATATAACAGAAGGTGGTCTTATAAATGGACTATATGAAATTGCTGAAGCATCAGATGTTTCAATAGATATAGATTATTTTCCTATAATACCAGAGTGTAAAATATTATGTGATTCTCTAGGCATTGATCCTTTAGGATTAATAACTGCGGGTACACTTGCAATTACGACTGCTAAAAAAGATTTAAAAGATGTATTGAAAAATAATGGTATAGAGGTATTTGAGATTGGCAAAATAATAAAAGATGGTAAAAAAGAAGTGAGATATAAAGGAGTAGTTCAAGAAATTTTTGATAAGGATGAGATTGTAAAGTTTTTTCAAGGAGATGATAATTTTGAATTTAACTCGTAAAGAAATAATATTAAATGAAATAAATGATAACAACGCATTGATCCTTTTAACTCCAGGGAAAAATTTATATTATCTAACAGGGATTGATATTATATTGACATTAGAGAGACCTTTTTTTTATTTAATTGATGTTAAGAACAATTACACATATTTAATTGCTTCAAAACTATATGAGAAAGAACTAGATTGTACGGATTATAAGAAATATTATTTTTATTCAGATGTTGAAAATCCCTTTTCGATTTTTGAATGTTGTCTCAATGATATTATATTGCCTGGTATAGGCATAAATTTATATGTTGAAAAATCTCTACCATGCTATGTATATGAAAATATAAAAAAAATTATGAAAGTTAACAGTACACTCTATATAGATTCTCTTATAAATAAAAGTCGCCTGATAAAAAGTAATGATGAAATATCAAACATAATGAAAGCAGCTTTTTTAGTGGATGAAACCTTTAAAAATTTATGTAAGGAATCATTAACGGGTAAAAGTGAAATAGAAATTGCTGCTTTAATAGATTATATGATGAAGACTTTAGGATCAAGAGGACCTTCATTTGAAACAATAGTTGCTATTTCAGAAAATGCATCCAACCCCCATCATATACCTACTGATAGAATTGCGAGAAGGGGTGATTCTATTGTTCTTGATTTTGGTGCCATTTATAATAACTATTGTTCTGATATAACAAGAACAATTTTTATTGGTGAACCCGATAGTGAAGCAAAAAAGATTTATAATATTGTAAAAGAGGCTCAACTTAAAGCAGTGGAGGCAGTAAAAGAGGGTGTGACTATAAAAGATATTGACTTGGCTGCAAGAGATTTAATAGAGAGTTACGGTTATGGAGATTGTTTTACCCACAGAACTGGACATGGTATAGGTCTAGATATTCACGAAGAACCTTATATAACAGCAGAAAATGATGATATATTGATGAATGGCATGATTTTTACTATTGAACCAGGTATATATATTGATAATAAAATTGGTATACGTATAGAAGATGATATTCTTGTAAAGGATAGATTTAAAATATTAACTAAATCAACTAAGGAATTAACAATTCTCAATTAATTTTCAAATTCAAAAAATTTTTATTGACAAAAGTAGTTAAATATCTATATATATAGAACATGATAGCACTCAATGATGAGGAGTGCTAATAAAATCAGAATTATTAAAATAATTAATAAAAGGAGGTAATTATGTCAGTAGCTCAAAAAATGAAGATCAGACCCTTGCAGGACAGAGTTTTAGTGAAGAGGGTCGAAGCTGAAGAAAAGACAGAGTCAGGAATTATAATTCCTGATACTGCAAAGGAAAAGCCGCAGAGAGGAGAAGTTATAGCAGTTGGACCAGGGAAAATGTTGGAAAGTGGTAATAAATTAACACCAACTGTTAAACCAGGAGATAAGATTTTGTTCAGCAAATATGCTGGAACAGAAATTGAGATTAACAATGAGGAATTTCTCATTATGAGGGAAGATGACATTTTAGGAGTTTTAGAATAATAATTAAATTAATAATATAATACCAAAAGGAGGTAATTATGGCAAAAGAAATTACATATAGTGAAGAAGCTAGGCAGGCAATATTAAGAGGTGTTGATAAGTTAGCTAATGCAGTTAAAGTAACATTAGGTCCAAAGGGCCGTAATGTTGTGATTGAGAAAAAATTTGGTTCTCCAACTGTAACAAAAGATGGTGTAACAGTTGCAAAGGAAATTGAATTAAAAGATCCACATGAAAATCTTGGTGCACAAATGGTAAAAGAAGTTGCTTCTAAGACAAGTGATTCTGCTGGTGATGGTACTACAACAGCTACTATATTAGCACAGGCAATTTATAGAGAAGGTATTAAGAATGTAGTAGCTGGATCAAATCCTATGAGTATAAAGAGAGGAATTGACAAAGCAGTAAACAAAGTTGTGGAAAAATTAAAAGAAATTTCAAAAGATATTAATGATAAAAAAGAGATTGCTCAAGTTGGGACAATCTCTTCAAATAATGACCATGAGATTGGTAACATCATAGCTGAAGCAATGGACAAGGTTGGTAAAGATGGTGTAATTACAATTGAAGAAAATAAGTCTATTGAAACAGTATTGGATATCGTAGAAGGCATGCAGTTCGATAGAGGCTATATTTCTCCATATTTCGTAACTAATCCCGACAGTATGGAGTGTGTATTAGAAGATGCATATATAATAATATATGATAAAAAGATTTCTAGCATGAAAGATCTATTACCAATTTTGGAGCAATTGGCTAAACAGAATGCACAGTTCTTAATTATAGCTGAAGATGTTGAAGGTGAAGCATTGGCCACACTAGTTGTAAACAAATTGAGAGGAACATTGAATTGTTGTGCTGTGAAAGCACCTGGATTTGGTGACAGAAGAAAGGAAATGCTTCAGGATATTGCTGTGTTAACTGGTGGACAAGTTGTTAGCGAAGATTTAGGCCTAAAACTAGAAAATATTAAATTTACAGATTTAGGGCGTGCTAAAAGAATTGTTGTGGACAAGGAAAATACAACAATTGTTGAAGGTGCTGGAAAAGAAAAAGATATTGAAGCAAGAGTTAACCAGATAAAAAAACAAATAGAAGAGACAACAAGCGATTACGATAGAGAAAAATTACAAGAAAGATTAGCAAAATTAGTTGGAGGCGTTGCAGTTATTAAAGTTGGAGCAGCTACAGAAACAGAAATGAAGGAGAAGAAGGCAAGAGTTGAAGATGCTTTGAATGCCACAAAAGCAGCTGTTGAAGAAGGTATTGTTCCTGGTGGTGGTGTAGCTTTTATTAGAGCTTTAAATGGACTTGATAACTTTAAATTGGAGAACGATGAGCAAATAGGTGTTGAAATTGTGAAAAAGGCTCTTGAGTATCCTATCAGACAGATCGCAGAAAATGCTGGATATGAAGGGTCTATAATTGTTAATGAAATTAAGGCCTCAAAAGATGTGGCATATGGTTTTGATGCTTATGAAGAAAAATACACTGATATGATTAAAGCAGGCATTATAGATCCTACTAAAGTTGCTAGATGTGCTTTACAATATGCAGCTTCAGTAGCAAGCTTAATGCTAACAACCGAAGCATTAATTACTGAAATACCTGAGAAAAAAGAACCTGCTATGCCAGCAGCACCAGGCATGGGCGGTGGAATGGATATGTATTAAAAAAAGGGGGCTTTTGGCCCCCTTTTTTATTGATATTTTTTAAATTAATTGTAGTTAATAGGTATAATATTATTAGATTTAATAAATTCAGAGTATTTTTTAATTCCAGTCCTTTCCCATCTTTTAAGTGATTTGTATAGATTGTCTCTGTCAAGGAAGCTTAATTCATCTGAAATTTCAGTTAAAATGTTAATTAGTTTTAAATATTCCTGAGTTAGTTTGCTATAAAGCATATAGAGGTCATATTTAGTGGTATAGTTTTTATAGGTATCTGATATAAGGTTGTATGAATTTTTACCTATATTGATGAAATAATCTATGTCGACAAGTTTTCTAGTCATATAATCAGGATAGAGTCCACCAAAAAGTAAGCATAGATCTCCTAAGGCTTTTAGATTTCTAATTTTTTCAAATATATTTTGATGAACTGCCTCTAATAAAGTTTCTATTAAAGGTTTATCTTCTTTAATAATATTATTAAGATAATTATTTCCTTCTGCCAGCTCTTCTAGGAGTTTCATTAGATATATTTTGGAATATTCACTTAGATGTATTTTTAATTTTTTTTCAAATTCAATAATTAGATCAAAAAACAACTCTTTTACGTTTTTATAAACTTTCATAGGCCCCCTCAATAGAAAGTTTTAATAAATATTATTGTAGTAAAATAATAATTGTAAAGGGAATTTTTATATAATCTTATTAGTTTTAAATATGAATAAAATAATGATTAAATTTAAATATAAAATAAAAAGTTAGTATAAATATAATTATTACAATTAATAATTAATTTTCAATTGAAATATGTCATATATATATTTTATTAAACTAGATTATTCTCTTGACTATAAATGTAAGTAATATTATAAATAAAACATTATTACATATTTATTAAAAGATAAGAGGTGAATATGAAATTTAAAATAGGTATAATTGGTTCAGGACAGATGGGAACAGGTATTTCTCATGTTTGCGCACTGGCTGGATATGAGACAAAGATTTATGATGTAATAGACATTCAACTTAAAAATTCTATTGAAACAACAAAAAATAATTTAATGAGGCAGGTAAAGAAAGGCATAATCAAGGAAGAGCAAATTGACGAAGTGCTAAACAGAATTAAGATTGTTAATACTATGGATGCACTATCTGATGTAAAAATAGTTATTGAAGCGGCTTCTGAAAAGGAAGATATTAAAATAGATGTCTTTAAGAGATTAGATAAAATATTGCCAGCAGATTCGATTTTGGCAACAAATACTTCGTCAATTTCTATTACCAAAATTGCATCAACAACAATGAGACCAGAAAAGGTGATTGGTATGCATTTTATGAATCCAGTTCCCGTGATGAAATTAGTAGAGATTATAAGAGGATTAGCCACTGATGAAGCAACATTTTCTTTTGTTGTTGATTTGGCTAAAGATTTAGGTAAAGAAGTTTCTGTGTCCAAGGATTATCCAGGATTTATTGCCAATAGAATACTTATACCTATGATAAATGAGGCCATATTTGCATATTATGAAGGTATTGGCACAGTTGAAGATATAGATAAAACAATGATGCTAGGAGCTAATCATCCGATGGGCCCGCTTACATTGGCAGATTTTATAGGGCTTGATACAGTTTTATATGTGTTAGAAGTATTGTACAATAATTTTAGAGATCCAAAATTTAGACCCTGTCCATTATTAATCAAGATGGTAGAAGCAGGGTATCTTGGCAAGAAATCTGGCAAAGGATTTTATAATTATAAAAAATAAGGAGCTTGTATGGACTATAAATTTTTAGATATATCATTGGTAAGCACTTCTGCTATTGTCAAAATAAATAGAGTAGAAAAGTTAAATGCTCTAAATGGTGAAATTATTAACAATCTCTTAATGCTGTTTGAGAATATTGAAGAAGATAAAAACATAAAAGTTGTTATATTGACAGGGGCTGGAGATAAGGCATTTGTCGCTGGAGCAGATATTTATGAGATGGCTAATTTGAATACTATAGAGGCTTATCAGTTTGCAAAAAAAGGTACAAATCTATTAAAATTTATTGATAATTCCACAAAGATAATTATATCAGCTGTCAACGGTTATGCCTTAGGTGGAGGTTTCGAGCTTGCCCTTGCTGCAGATATAATAATTGCATCAAAAAATGCAAAATTTGGTTTTCCTGAAGTAACTTTAGGTATAATACCTGGTTTTGGTGGTACTCAAAATTTACCAAGAGCTTTAGGCCCTTATCTGGCAAAGGAATTAATATTCTCTGGTAGAATTATAGATTCACTTGAGGCTTTTAATTTAGGGCTAGTAAATAAAATAGTGGAACCTGATAAATTAATAGATATAACACTCGAACTAGCTAAAAAAATATCTTCAAATGGATTTTTAGCTCTGAGTGCAGCTAAGGAATCTATAAACAATGGCTTAAATGTGGGGAAAAATGAAGGTTTAAATTACGAGAGTAATTTGTTTGCAAAATTATTTTCTACTAATGATCAAAAGGAAGGAATGAAGGCCTTTCTAGAAAAACGTAAGCCAGAATTTAAAAATATGTAGAGGTGTATTATGGATTTTGAATTAACAGAAGATCACAAAATGTTGCAAGGAGTAGTCCGAGATTTTGCAAAAAACGAATTGTCTAAATATTCTAAACTAAATGATCAGCAACATAAAATTGCTGATGAAATAATTATTCGATTAAAAGAATTAGGGTTTTTTGGAGTTTATTTACCAGAAGAGTATGGTGGGGCTGGTTTAGATATAATGTCATATATAATAGTTATTGAAGAGCTATCTAAATTTTGTTCAGCCACAGGCGTTCTTATTTCAGCACACACTTCTCTATGTTGTGATCCAATATATCAATTTGGTAGTGAACAGCAAAAATCAAAGTATTTGAGTATGCTTGCAACAGGTGAAAAAATAGGTTGTATTCTACTTACAGAACCAGACGCAGGCAGTGATGTAGCAGCAATATCCACAGAATATATTGTTAAAGATGATTATTATCTTATTAATGGTTCAAAAATATTTATTACTAATGGGGGTTATAAAGGAATAGGTATATTGTTTGCCACTAAAGATAAAGCATTAAGACATAAAGGGTTATCTGCCTTTATAGTAGATTTAAATAGTGATAGCGTAGAGATTATAAAGAATGAAGATAAGATGGGAATTCGTGGAACATTTACTACAGCTTTTGCAATTAATAATTTGAAGGTTCCTAAAGAGAATCTACTAGGTAAAGAAGGAGATGGTTTTAAGATTGCAATGGCCACTTTAAATGGTGGAAGAATTGGTATAGCAGCGCAAGCTCTTGGAATAGCCGAGGGTGCATTTGATAAAGCTAAGGAATATGCTAAAATTAGAAAACAGTTTGGTAAAAGTCTATCAGAATTTCAAGCAATTCAATTTAAATTTGCGGACATGGCAACTAAGATTGAAACTGCCAAGCTCATCACTTATAAAGCTGGTTGGCTTAAAGATAACGGAAAAACTAATGCTATGGAGTCAGCTATGTGTAAACTTTATGCTTCAAACACTGCAATGTTCGTAACTAATGAAGCTCTTCAGATTCATGGGGGTTATGGATACATATGTGATTATGAGATAGAGAGAATGTTTAGAGATGCAAAAATAACTGAGATTTATGAAGGAACCAGTGAAATACAAAAAATAGTGATATCGAATATGCTTTTTAAGGGTTAATTATGTTTAGTACTAGAGAAATTTACTGGAATGTAGGTCATTCTGTTTTGATACCAATGTATTTATTTGCTTTTATTGCCATTTCAATACTCTTTTATGGTTTTTATAAAAGATATAAAGTTTATAAAAAAGGAAAACCTGAAAATAGATTTGATAATATATTTCAACGCCTCAAATATTTTTTGAGTAATCTTTTTTTACAAAGAAAGGTATTAAAAGTATTAAGTGTAGGAAGTATTCATGCTTTGTTATTCTGGTCTTTTTTAATTCTTTTTATAGGAACTACTCTGATTTTCATACAGGCTGATATTTTAAATCCTTTATTTGGATTTAAATTTTTAAAAGGCAACTTTTATAAACTTTTCTCACTAGCTTTGGACTTAGCAGGTTTTGTTGCAATTGTTGCTGTTTTAACATTTATAGTTAGAAGGTTTATTATAAAACCTAATGGCTTAGAAACGACAAAAGATGATATAATAATACATACCCTATTACTGATTATATTATTTAGTGGGTTCATAGTTGAGGGATTAAGGATAGCTCAGACAGAGATAAATTTAGAGAACAATTTAAAATTATTCTCACCAATTGGTATGTTGTTCTCTAATTTTTTTACCACCCTTTCTGAGAATTCTTTATTAATCAGTCATAAATTGGTATGGTGGGCTCACTTTATTTTTTCTATAATCTTTATTTCAGTAATTCCCTATTTGAAGTTAAGGCATATTTTTACAACTCCAACTAATTATTTTTTTAAAGATTATAGACCAAAAGGTAAATTAGCCACAATCGATATTGAAGATGAAAGTAGAGAAGTCTTTGGGGTTAATGATATTAAAGAGTATACATGGAAGGATATATTTGATTCAGATGCGTGTACTAAGTGTAAAAGATGCCAGGATAGCTGTCCGGCCTATTCTACCAAAAAGCCTTTATCTCCAATGAAAGTCGTTAATGACATTAATAAAATATCCTTTAATTTTGCCGAACACAATTCATTGATAGATGTTGTTGGGAGAGATGCTATATGGTCATGTACGACATGTATGGCCTGCCAAGAGGCATGTCCTGCAGATATTGAACATATAAGGAAAATAATTGATATGAGAAGGTATTTGGTCCTAATGGATGGAGAATTTCCAGGTGAAGAAGTTCAACTCTCTATAAACAATATAGAAGTAAATGGAAATCCCTTTGGTAATTCATTTGCTGACAGGGAAAAGTGGATTGAAGGTTCAGGTGTTACATTGCTGTCTGAAGATAGTAATGTAGATATAATGTATTTTGTAGGCTGCTATGCCTCTTATGATCCAAGAAATATTAAAATTGCTAAAAGTTTTATAAAAATATGTGAGTCAGCACATATTAAAGTTGGTTTGCTAGGTAAAGAGGAAAAATGTTGTGGTGATCCTGCAAGGAAAATAGGTAATGAATATTTATATCAAATGATTGCTAAAGAAAATATTGAAAATATAAACAAATATAACATTAAAAAAATAGTTACAACATGTCCACATTGTTTTAACACGTTGAGTAAGGATTACAAAGATTTAGGCTTAACTGCAGAAGTAGTCCCATATATAAAGTATATTAGTCAATTAATAAAAGAAAATAAAATTCACTTACAAAAACAAAATTTTGATTGTACATATCACGATTCATGTTATGTTGGTCGATACAATAATTTGTTTGAAGAACAAAGAAACATTATAAAATTATTAGGTGGTAATCTAAAGGAGATGGAAAAACACCATTTGGAAAGTTTTTGCTGTGGAGGTGGAGGTGGTAGGATAATAGCTGATGAAAAATTAGGTGAAAAAATAAGCGTTAAAAGAATAGAAATGGCTAAGGCTACTGGGCAACCTATAATAGTTTCTAATTGTCCTTTTTGTTTAACAATGTTTGAGGATGGAATAAAAATTGCTGAATATGAACATCTTTTGAAAACTAAAGATATAGCAGAATTAATTGAAGAACATATAGAAAATAGGGGGCATTAATGAAAATTTTAGTAAGTATAAAACAGGTTCCTGATCTTGAATCAAGATTCAAGTTAAATGAAAAAGGTAATTGGGTTGTTGAGTCTGATCTTGCTTTTCGTTTAAATGAATACGATGAATATGCGATTGAGGAAGCAGTAAGACTGAAAGAAAAAATAGGTACCGATGATGTTGATATAACAGTTCTTTCTATTGGTCCAGAGAGGGTAAAGGAGGTTATAAAAAAGGCTTTGGCAATGGGAATTGATAGGGGAATTTATATTAAGGATAATGAGGCATTCAGTAAAGACCCTTTTAGAATTGCTACAATTATTCATGAATGCGTTAAAGACCATGGCTATGATATTATTTTTACTGGTATGCAGTCGAATGATAGAAGTTCTTGTCAGGTAGGTGTGTTTTTAGGAGAGTTGCTAGGAATAAGCACTATAACAACTATAATCGGATTTGAATATAACAACAATGTTGTTACTGTAAAGAGAGAGCTTGAAGGTGGTAAGAAGATGGTTTTAAAATGTAGACTTCCTCTACTGTTAACATGTCAATTAGGGCTAAATACACCAAGATATCCAACATTACCAAATATAATGAAAGCCAAAAAGAAAGAAATAAAGGAGTACGATGTTAATGATTTTGACAAAATAACTAACAACATAACAATAACAAAATTGAACTATCCAGAAAAGAAAAGTAAAGCAGAGTTTTTGGAAGGCTCAGTTAGTGATATAGCACCTAAACTTGTAAAAATTATTAAAAGCAAAATCTAAAAATTATATGGAGGTTAAACATGTCAGTCTTATTGATAGGTGAATATAGAGAAAATAAATTTTTTGAAAGTGCCTATGATTTGGTGGGCTATGCAAAAAAATATAATAAAACTTTTGAAATGTTTGCAGTTGGAAATAAAGGTGAAACACCGAATATAAAAGAGAAATTGTATTTGGCAGATAGTAATAAGTATAACGAATATAATCCTGTAGTTCATAAAGAGTTAATTACTGCCCTTGTAAATAAGAATAATTACAATGAAATAGTTTTTTTACATAGTTCTTATGGATGGGATCTTGCACCAAGGCTTGCATATGATATTGGAGCTTCTTTAATCACTGGTGTTATAGATATAGCTGGAGAAGAATTTATAAAACCTGTTATGAACGGAAAGTTAAATGCACATATCAAGCCTGATAAAGAAAAATTAGTTTTAACAATTCAATCAGGGACATTTTCTTATGAACCTGATAGAAAAGAAACTGGTGAGATTGTAGATTATGACTTAGCGGTTACAAAAAGCCCTATAGAGTTTATTTCTTATGAAGAAGCTGCAACATTAGGGGTTGATTTATCAAAAGCTGATATTATAGTTAGTGTAGGTCGTGGAATAGGGAAAAAAGAGAATATCAAAAATGCAGAGGAACTGGCAAAATATTTGAAGGGTGAATTAGGAGCTAGTAGACCAATAGTTGACGCTGGATGGTTAGATTATTCAAGGCAGGTTGGTTTAACTGGACAAACTGTTTCACCAAAACTATATATTGCATGTGGTATATCTGGCTCAATACAACACCTTGCTGGAATGAAAAAATCTAATTATATTATAGCTATCAATACAGATAAGGATGCTCCAATAGCTGAAATAGCAGATATATTGGTAGTTGCTGATGCAAATGAAGTTATTAAAGAGTTAACAAAACTGATAAATCAATAGGAGGCTCAATTGCTCGAACAAGAAAATTTTCAGAAAATATTTGCAGAAGTTGAAAGAGATTTTAAAAAAAATGTCTTTAAAGAGAAAAAGATCTTTTATTTTAATATTGAAGGAATAGAGAAGACAGTTACCATTGATAGCAATGGGTTTACTGTTGAAGATGGAAAAACAATAGATAATCCAGACTGTCATTGCGAAATCAAGAGGGAAATATTAGAAAAAATATGGTATGAAAAGTATAAGCCTTCTTTCATAGATTTTGTCAGTGGTAAAATAAGAGCAAATAACCCATACCTCCTAAAAGAGTTTATGAGGGCATTTGGAAGGCAAATATAATAATTTGATTTTATTTCAAATTTAATCTAAAATATATCCGTGAAAAAAGCACTATTAATAAGTCTTTTTTTTATATTTCTAAGTAATTTACTTTTCGCCCAGTGCAAAGATACATTTGAAGGGGCTGATAAAAAAATATTTTTATTAAAAGTTAACGACAAGGCAGACAAGGTTATTAATAATATTTCTTATATTGAAGATCATTATATTTATAAGAATGCTCCTTTTGTTTCTGTTGTTGTTAAAACATCAAATGTAAACAATTTTTTGAAGAAAATTAAAAATTTAGAGAATATTATTCAAGTATATACTGATGAAATTAAGAGACCTTTTTATACTATCACAAATGATCCACTCTTATATGATCAATGGTATATAGATTTTCTAGGGGTTCCATATCTTTGGGATAAAATAAAAAATAATAATAAGCAGCTGAATCCTTTTGAAGAGGTGGTTATAGCTATAATTGATACAGGTGTTGATTTAGAACATCCAGAATTGAAGAACTCCTTTTGGGTAAACAAAATGGAAATTCCTAATAATGGTATAGATGACGATTCAAATGGCTATATAGATGATATTAATGGTATTAATAGTGATTGTATGGGATGTTCCCAACAGAGTATTCAAGCTAGTGAATGTTCCAATCATGGCACTTTTATGGCTGGTATAATTTCTGCTAAAAAGAATAATGGCCTTGGTATTGCCGGTATTGGTCCAAGCAATGTTAAATTGCTTATTTGTAAAGCTGGAACAGATACTGGGATGCCAAATTCATCTGTATTCAGAGCATTAGATTATATTATAGAGATGAAAAAGAGGGGTGTTAATATTGTAGCTGTTAATATGTCATATGGTGGTGAACAGAAGGTGGATTTGGAGGAATATTTATTGTCACAATTTGGAGATTTAAATATTATCCCTATTATAGCTGCAGGTAATGAAGATAGAAATCTTGATTTTCGTCCCCTGTATCCAGCTTCATATAAATTGGATGAATCAATTGTAGTAGGTTCAATTGGACCAAATGGAAAGAAATCATCATTCTCAAATTATGGATTTAAAACTATAGATTTATTTGCCCCAGGAGAAAGCATTTTAACCACTGCTTATGTGTATGGAGAGCATGGTTATGGGATTACTGATGGAACCTCTATATCTACACCTATGATTGCCGCAGCTATTGCCTATCTTTATGAATTATTTCCAATGTATTCTGCATATGAATTAAAAGAACTTCTTATACAAAAAAGTATATTTACTCGGCAACTTAGGTTGTATAGTAAGAATGGCAAGATTCTAGATTTTAAAGATTTCTATAGTGATTAGTTGCCTATATAATTCAAAAATAAGATTTTAATTTTTTCAGAACATAGGGAGACCCTTCAAAGTTTTGTGTCAGACTGATATAGTATAATAAATATATGGAGGATTGACATGAGTTATGAAGTATTTGATTTTAAAAAAAGCTTTAGAAGATCTAANNTAACAGAGGCAGCATTGGAAGCTTCAGTTAGATTATCATTTGAATAACAATAGTGAAGAAGAAAGTAACAGACGCAATGGTAAGAGTAGCAAATTAAGGGAGTGTTCAAGTGGTACATTTGAACTTAATGTGCCCAGAGAATGAAATGGTATCTTTGGGCCTCAGTTTGTAGAAAAATATCGTATAAACCTCAATAAACCTTACAACATTTTCATCTATTATAATTAGTTAATTCAATTTTGGTTTATCTTATTGTGCAAGAGTTCTTAAAAGATATTAAAAATATCACTCCCTTTAAAGAATTTACAATATAACTAAACAATCTAAGTAATTTCAATAAACAAATCAAAGTAGTGCAAAATTGTGTAGAATTAAAATAACAAATTCAACATTAACAAGGGTTTGAAGAATACCAACTGATAAAGTCTGGTTGCCATCGAGATATATAGAGATAAAAGATTTATGAAATACTCATATTCTATATTCTTATTGTTGCAGGAACACACCTATTGGGAAGTTCTTTAGCAATTCAGCTATTTTTATTTTATTATGGGTGTGCTTTATAGTTTGGTCAAAAAATATATTTGACCATATTTTCTTAGAAGGTTTTGGTATCAAAATTGAAGTATTGGCCCATATATTATTAATTGGAAATTCATAGTTTTTTGTTATTTCAGTTGTGAAACGTGGCAAAACTACTAATAATTTGACTTTACTATTTTCTCTTAAGAATGAAATTATATTATTTTTATATTTTCCAGCTGTTCTAACTGGCGTATATTTTCCATTTAAAAATAATTGAGAATAATTTTTTCTTAGATTTAAGATTTTATTCATAATGTATAATTTAATTTTACCGTTTGTATAATTTATTAATAAGTTTTCAATTTCCTCTGTTGTAGCAATATTTTTTGTAGATTCTAGATATTGCATCCTTAAATCATAATTTACAGGCCTTCTGTTATCAGGGTCTACCAAACTGAAGTCCCACAATTCGCAACCTTGATATGTATCAGGAATGCCAGGGCAAGTTAACTTAAGTGTTTGATAAACGAGACTATTAATAGCTCCATAAAAAGATATTTTTTCTGTAAAGGGTATAAAGTCTTCTATAAAATCTCTATTTTTTTGAATATTCAAAATGTTTTCTATAAAACTTAAGACTGATTTTTCGTAATTATCATCTGGTGTAATCCAATTTGTATACTTTTTTGCTTCTCTTGTTGCTTTTAACATATAATTTTTTATTCTCTCAATATACTCTTCGTTGACTTTATCCATGTTTTTAAACATTTCAAAGGGAAAACTGCCAATAAGTGTTTGATACAGTAAATATTCTGTATTCTTGTCAGGGAAGAATTGTCTACCAATTTTTGTTTTTAATGAACTATTTATTTTTCGCCACTTATTATAATGTGCTAAAAATTCCTGTGGAATTTCTGAAAGTACATTTATTCTACATCTAACATCTTCGCTTCTTTTTGTATCGTGAGTTGATGTGGCAAGTAAACTTAATAGTTCATTTGATTGTCTTTTATTAAAAAACTCATGAAATTTATCTATTGATAATCCAAACTGTGTGGGATTGCCTCCAACTTCATTTAAAGAAACAAGTCTGTTATAGTTGTAAAGCGCAGTATCTTCAAAACCTTTAGCCATTACTGGTGAAGTTAACTGTTGCAGATCCATTACAAAGCTTAACCAATCACTACCTATAAAATTTTTTGTCTCCTCTAATATGTTAAGTGTTAATAAATCCTTGATAAAGTTTATTCCTCTTTCTTCAAAATATTTATTATTGTTTTTTATTTGTTCAATAACAAAATTTATTTCTTTCTTGTCCATTTCGGAGGGCGACAAATTGTTTATATAGGTTCTATAAACTCTAAAATTAACAATTACTTCCTCCAGTAATTTTCTTAAAGATTGTAGGGGGAAATCTAGAACATGTCTGTGACTCTTTGCAATTAGTATAAGTTTATACCAGAGGGTAGTGAGTTCACTGTTAAAATTTTTGTCTAGAATATATTTTTTGCAATTATATACTAACTGTTGGAAATTTATATTTTCCGGTGCTATTTTTTTATAGATTTTGTTGATTGATTTTTCACCTTTTCTTCTAACCAGGGCGAAAGTAGCCATATTTAAAAATTCATAACCTGTAGTACCATTAGTTTTCCATACAAGTGGTAAATGCTCATGAGGGGCCAATATCTTTTCAACAACAATATAAAAATCTTTTTTTAAGTTATTTGTATATTTATATAAATTTTCTAAATAACTTGTTGGATCATATAAACCATCTATATGGTCTATCCTGAAACCAGCAATGTTATATTTTTCAATCAGTTCGAATAAAAGCTTATGAGTATCCTTCATTACCTTTTCATTTTCAACTTTTACACCTATTAGTTCATTTACATCGAAAAATCTTCTAAAATTAATCTCTTTTAAGCCTGCTTGCCAATAAACAAGTTGGTAAGGTTGTGACAATAACAATCTTTCGAGGGGAATAAATGAGTTTTCATTACCCTTTTTGCCATGAAGTTTATTAATTGTATGTCTAATAAAATCTTTAAATTGTTCTGATGTTTTATATAGTTCCTTTAATGCATTTTTTATTTCAATTGCATTGATATTGCGTTCTAGTTTTTTTTCTATAATTGTTTCAGTAGGTGGAGGCAAATTGTTTAATTTATCAATTAAATCTAATACTATTTTTAAGAATTCCTTATCTAAGTCTTTAAAGTTTTCTAAGCCAAAACGAAATATTTGTGCATAGCTTTTTGTTTCTACAGGAAAATTGTTATCGTAATAATTGAAGTTGAACTTTCCGTCTTTAAATAAAATTTTTATCTCTTTGTTTTCTAATGTTTCACCAAAGGGTTTACCAAGAACTGGTAATAACAGTTTGTTCTCTGTAGGGCCAAAGATTGGATTCCAATTAATATCGAAGTAGTGAGAATATATTGATGCTTGTCCATTTTCTAAAATATCCATCCAGTAAGGGTTTTCTAAGGTTGCAGCCATGTGATTTGGGACAATGTCTAATAAAATAGACATTTTATGTTCTTTAGCTTCCTTTACTAATTCATCAAAACCAGCTTCTCCGCCTAATTCTGGATTTATTTTTGTGGGGTCTACTACATCATATCCATGTTTAGAGCCTTTTTGAGCTTTGAAAATGGGTGATAAATAAAGAGTAGTTATGCCTAATTCAGCAAGATATGGAACAATTTTTGAAGTTTCATCAAAGTTAAATTCTTTGTGCATTTGTAATCTATAGGTTGATAGGATATTCATGCAAGATTACTCTCTTTGAAAAATTACAACAGATTCTTGATAAATTGATAGTGGATATTCACCATTTGAGTTAAATGTATTGATGCACAAGTTATTTGATCCTCCAAATTCTAGAAGTTCTGAATCAAATATTTTTTTATATGAACCTGTAATAAATGGAAGAAGTATTTCTCTTTCTTTGTTGCTGAAGTTATAAATAATGTATGCAATTTCGCTTTTATATGTTCTCTCCACAAAGAGTATATTGCTAGCCTCAAAGCAAATTGTTTTTACATTATCTTTATTGAGCATTTTAAGAGCTAAGATGTTCTTTCTTGTATTAATTAAAGCTTGATAAAAAGTAAGCATTTCTTTGTGTTCTTTTTTATTAAGATGCGCATCAACATTAATCATTGATTTTTTAAAGGTTTCAACAGAATAGGGATCAGGTGGTTCAGTATCCCACTTAAAATGTGAAAATTCTTCCCTCCGGCCTTTCCTTACTGCTTCAATTAACTCCTTGTCTGAGTGATCAATAAAATATAAAAATGGGTTTTTGCATGCAAATTCTTCTCCCATGTACAACAGTGGAATATATGGAGCCAAAAGAGTCAGTGCTGCAGCTAATTTAGCTTTTTTAAAACCAGCTAGTTGATTAAGTCTTTCACCAAGCATACGGTTACCTATTTGATCGTGATTCTGTGAAAAAATTACGAAATTAGTGCTTATTAAATTTTTTGAAGATGTTCCTTGGCTTCTTTTAAAAAAAGTTGAATAGTCTCCCTGATAAATAAAACCATTACTAACTGCTTTTTCAATATGGGCTAGAGAACCATAATCCATGTAATAACCATCTTTTTCACCTGTTAAATATGAGTGAACAGCATGGTGAAAATCATCATTCCATAGACTATCTAAACCGTAGCCACCAATTAGTGGAGAAGATACAATCTTTCTATCATTCATGTTTGTTTCAGCAATTAAATATTTTCTCTTATTAAGCTGAATAGATTTTTCTTTAACCCTTTTAGCTAATTTGTATAAAAATGGTTCAACAGAAGTGTCAAGAATAGCATGTATTGCATCAAGCCTCAAAGCATCTATATGGCAATCAAATAGGTAGAATAGGGCATTTTGGATAAAATATTCTTTAACATTATCACTAAATTCCCCGTCAAAATTAATTGCCCTTCCCCATGGTGTGTTATACTTCGTAGTGAAATATGGCCCATAGGCTTCAAAGTAGTTTCCTTCAGGTCCAATGTGATTGTATACTACATCAAGAATAACAGCTAGGCCTTCCTTATGACATGCATTAACTAATTCTTTCAACCCAAGAAGGCCACCATAACTATTCTGCACAGCGAAGGGGTAAACGCCATCATATCCCCAATTTCTTTTTCCAGGAAATTGTGCCACAGGCATAATTTCAACGGCTGTAATGCCTAAATTTTTAAGATATTCTAAATTGTCTATAATCCCTTCAAAAGTACTTTCTTTTGAAAATGTTCCTGTATGAAGTTCATAGATAATATAATCTTCAAGAAATGGTGCTTTATAGTGGAAATCGTCCCACTTAAAAGATTCATCTATTATTTCAGAGGGTCCATGCACACCTTCAGGCTGTGATAGTGAATAAATATCAGGTAATTCTACTTCATCATCAATTATAAATTTATAGAGCGTGCCAGGTTTTATACCATCTATAGTTTCTGTAAAAAAACCATGAGTATTTTTCTTAAGTGAATATGTTTTGTTTGTATCTAAAAGATGAATTTTTATATCCTTTTTTAAAGGTGCCCATATATTAAAAATAGTTGAGTTATTTCCTTGATAATGTGTTCCTAACTTTGACGTCTTTATCATTTACAGTATATTATTTAACTGAGAAAATAAGTCAACTGAAAGATTCTAATATTAGATTTAGATAGGACTTCAAATTAACTTATAATGTAGCTTGATGTGAATTATTTGTGTATATTGTTAATAGTAAATAATTGAGTTGACAAAAATATATATAGAATTATTAATAATTAGAATAAAACAGAATTAATTTTTAAATTACTCTTTGTAAAATTATTGCTTTAAAATAATTTAATCTTGGAGGCTCTAAAATGAGAAGAAGAGAATTTTTAAAAGGGACTTTAATTGCATCTGGAGCTTTTGCTATGACTACAGTAATCCCACACAAATCAATGGCTGCTTCAACTTATTTAGATGGTATTATTTACTCAAAGAATAATGAGGGGATGTGGAATGGCAAATCGGCAAGTCATGTGCCAGTTATTGAAATTAATGGCAACAGCGTTAAGGTAACAACAAATCATGTAATGACTCAGGAACATTACATTGTGCGCCATACCCTTGTTAGCCAAATTGGAGAAGTTATTGGGGATAAAACTTTTAGTCCAAAAGATGAAAAAGCCATATCTACTTTTGAATTACCAAAAGGCTATAAAGGTATATTATATGCAACTAGTTTTTGTAATCGTCATGATTTATGGCTTGCAGAGACTAATATTTAGTTAATATATTAGAGGCACTATTCCTAGGAATAGTGCCTCTAATAACAATATCTAAGATTTTTCGTTCTTAATATTATTTAGTTTTGATTTAAAGTACAAATTAAGTGTTGTACATCAACTAAGTGAAATATAATCTACAAAGATAGTTATTTTAATCTAAATTTAAAGTACCCTTTAGTCTTATATTTTTATATGATGAAGCTACATAAATATTGTATTGAATATCTTCTAATGCCCAGGTATTCTTTGTTGTGTCAAAGTATTCTAAATCTTTTATTCTAATAGGAATTGTTATATTTTTTGATTCATTAGGTAATAAATTAATCTTTGTAAAACCTTTCAGTTCTTTTATAGGCCTATCAATTTTAGAATTTTCAAATCCAACATAAATTTGTGGTACTTCAGCACCTTCTCTAGAACCTGTATTTTTTATATCGAAGGTAACGTTTATTTCATCACCATTGTTTTTTATATCAATATTGCTGTATTCAAAGGTTGTATAGCTTAAGCCAAATCCGAATGGGTATCTTGGCTCAACGTTGTTCTTTTCAAAATATTTGTAGCCGTGGTAATAATCGTAAGTGACTCTCAATCTGTTTGTGAGCAGTGGTGGGTATTGATCTTTGGATTTACCAAATGTAATGGGAAGTTTCCCTGATGGATTGTAATCTCCAAAAAGTACATCAGCAATAGCATTGCCACCTTCCTGTCCTGGATACCAAGCCATAATAAGTGCATCTACATCATCAATCCATGGCTCCACAACAATTGCGCTACCTGCTTCCATTACAACAATACATTTATTAGCACTTTTACATACATTTTTAATCAAATCTTCATCTTCCCTATGAAGATTTAAATTTGTTCTATCTCCCCCTGTTAGGCCTAAAAATTCACCCTCATCTTGCCCTGTGAGCCCTACTACAATAATTGATATATCAGCTTTACTTACTGCACCAGTTGTATCATTATTGTTTGCCAGTATGATATGACCATTGAATTTGTTTTTTATACCTTCATACGGTGTGACAGCATAATCTGGCGTTACAGAGCTACTGCCATTATCTCCTAATCGTGCTTCATTTGCAGCATCTCCGAACATTGCTATTGTAGAGATATTTTTACTTAGTGGTAATAAGTTGTTTTTATTTTTTAAAAGAACTATGCCTTCACGGGATGATTCAAGAGCTAAATTTTTATGTTCTTCAGTTTTATATATATTTTTATCCACATTGACTTTTCCATCAAACAGGCCGAATCTAAATTTTTGTCTCAACACTCTTTTTACTGAATCATCTAAAGATTCCATAGGAATTATTCCAATTCTTTTTGCTATATCTAATGGTGGTCCATAGGAGATGCCATAAGGCATTTCAACATCTAAGCCAGCATTTAGCGCTCTTAAAGGTCTTATTTTAAAAGCAAACCAATCACTTACTACAAAACCATCAAAACCCCAATCTTCTTTTAATATATCTTTTAGTAGATGCTCATTTTCGCTGACATACAAGCCGTTAACTCTGTTATAGGAACTCATGACTGAGGCGACTTTTGAATTAACAGCTTTCTCAAAATGAGGTAGATATACTTCCCTTAATGTTCTCTCATCTATAATAACGTTTACGAACTGCCTTGTATTTTCAATATTGTTAACGGCATAATGTTTGGCGTTAGCCATTACTGTTTTTTGAGCACCTTCAATAAAGGCTTTACCCATTTCACCTAAAAGATAGGTGTCTTCACCATAGGACTCTTGAGCTCTACCCCATCCAGGATGTCTTACTACGTTGATGCAGGGAGCCAGTAGGCAATTATGTCCATTGGCTGCGGCTTCTAAGCCCATTGCATAACCTATTTTACTTTCTAATTTTGTGTTAAATGATGCTGCCCTTGATTCTGATACAGCAAAGCAGGTAGAATTTCCAATTCTAACACCTCTTGGTCCGTCTGTAAATTTAAGTCCAGGGATCCCAAGCCTTTCGTTGTCTGGTGTATTAAAGCCCGAACTACCACTTACAAGCCCAGTAATACCAGCGATATTGTATATTATATTACCACCACTTAATTGCTCTATTTTTTCCTCAACAGTCATTCTCTTAAGTAAATCTTCAACTCTTTCCTCAATTGGCGCCTTTGTATTTTTATATAATGGTGCACTCTCTATTGTTATAATATTCTGATTGCTTTGTGTAATTCCATTATTAACAAGCATTATGAGCAATATTACGGATAAAGTATAAATTCTCTTTTTCATTAGGTTCTCCTATTTAATTTTATTATTGAGATATTATTGGTTTAATATCATTAATAAAAAAGTCACAGAAAAGCTCTCCATCTTCCCAAATTGGAGATGGGAAAAAATCATATAAATCATTTATATCTGCATTGGGAGTATTCCTGTTAAGTCTTTTGTATGGGGTATTTATCAATGATTCGTATAGAGTTACTCCTGGGGAAGTGCATTCTCCACCAAAAATAGGAGCCGATACTGAGGCGTGAAATTGTTCAGATTGGATTACTATAACAGGAATTTTAATATCTGCAGCATATTTCGTTGCAAGTCCCATTATATGTGGTGGAAATTTTTTTAAAGGGTCCCACAAAAACCTATTATAGGTTTTTTCAGGAATAGATTTGCTAGCATACACTAGGGGATCTCCTATATATGGAATATTTCCAACTAACATATCAACAGCAGATGATTCGTCGCCTATGGGCTCAATTAAGACAAGTGATGCTACCCTTTTATCTTTTTTTACAGCTTTTTCTATTACAGGATAAGTTGCGCCATGTGAAAAACCTATAATAGTGGTTTTGTTTTTTAAAACACTATCAAGGCTATTGGTATAGGTTATTACATCATATAAATCATTAATGAGTGTTTCATTTAACATTAAAATTGATGGCGGAAAAGGTGGAATAGTTTTTCCTATTCCGTATTTATCTAAGTCTGTAGTTACAAATTGTAATTGGTCTAATCCACCTGGATTTGCCATAAAAGAACCACGAGGGTCCCATGTTACCACAACAAAACCTTGATTAGCAATAAATTCAGGAGTAAAGGGTGGAAAATACAAAAACCAAGCTTCAGAGTATTCCCAGCTACCAGGACACATAACAATGGCTGGATATTTCTGATTATCTTTTGGCTCATAGACTTTTATATAAAGCAATGCGTTTATATTAGCACTGGTAGTTCTTATTCTTTTGCTGAAAACATTCAATCCCTTAACTTGTTCTTCAGCATAGGCTGTGGACAAAAGAATTAAGATGAACAATAAAAATAAAAATTTTTTCACAAAACCTTCGACTATAAAACAATAATTTAGCTTATTTTACTAAAAAAAATAATATAATCAATAAAATTTGTAGTATAATAAAATATTATTTTATTTAGTTTATTAGATTGGGATGTTCAATGATTTAGGTCA
>DHGE01000177.1:11688-12490 GCA_002402635.1 Deferribacterales bacterium UBA4806 | reverse complement strand
AGAAGGAGGTTAGCAAATATGAGTAGTATAAAAACCACTATAGATATTTTTAATTGTAATGGTAATCTAATGTTATACCTCTTTTTTAATCAATAGCTAAAGTATATTGTAATATTAAACTTACTATTATAGTAAATATAATCTAATATGTTTTTGTATATATTGTTTAATATTAAATATACACTAGCAAAATTTTTAACACAGCATTAGCAACAATATATTATTTAAAGTATTCATTTTAGTTTAGCAAATTCTTTAGACATTGAAAAGTTTTTAAATAATAGTTACGCCTTAAAATTAAAGTTTTCTATTGTTGTAAGGCCTGTAGGTTTTATCATTTATTGCTCATCTTATGTTTGAAATGTTGGGAAGAATGTTTTATAATATATTTATTTAAATCATTTAAAAAGTCACTTTTGTTGCTCACTTTTTTTATTTCAAGAAGCTTCTCTAGATTTGTAGGATATGGACTGGAATAATGTATATGGTTTGCCCCTTTCTCAACGAAAAAAACAGCAGATTGAGAATATTTTAAAATAATATCTTCAATCTGCATTTCTAAAGTTATAGGATATGTATAAATATATTTTTTCTGTGTATGGTGATCTAACATCATTTTGTGAGTTTTTGAGCTATTCTCATATTATTATAGACATCTATAAATGTTGTTGATTCTACAAAATATCCTTTATTCGAGCCATTCTCTACAATCTTCTCTCCGCCATAGACAACTTTAGCATCCTCTTCTTTTTCAATTTTAACATATTCAAGGACTTTATTAAACTGTGCTTCATTTACTAAT
>DHGE01000177.1:6603-11657 GCA_002402635.1 Deferribacterales bacterium UBA4806 | reverse complement strand
ACCATTTGCTGGGCAGTATGAGTTAAATGTTTTACCTTTCTAACCATCTATCCATTTGTCATTAATGAAAAACTTGTACCTTCACAAATTCGTTCATAATTGTCTCATGAATTAATTATAAAAAATTATTAATAATAATTTTTGTTAATAAACTAATCTAAATTATTTGTTGATAGATTATAAATAGTTATTGATTATTTTATTTATATGCTATCTTAATACACTGAACAAATCTAGTTAGTTTATATTTATAAATAATTGAGGAGAAATGCAAAAAACCAATAAGCTTACTATTGAAGGGATTGTTCAAGGCGTAGGCTTTAGGCCTTTTATATATAACCTGGCAAAAAAAATGGGTTTGACTGGACAGGTTAAGAATACATCAAAGGGCGTAGAGATTATAGTGAGGTGTAATGAAATAGAGATTAATCATTTCATAGAATCAATTAAAAGAAAGGCTCCTCCTTTAGCACATATATTATCTATATCTCATGAAAGTACCGTTGATAGAGAGTTTAATGATTTTTCAATTGTAGAGTCTGATAACATTGCCGGATTTACCTTTGTTCCTGCCGATGTGGCTATATGCAAGGATTGTGAAAAAGAGTTATTTGATTCTACAAACTTCAGATATTACTATCCCTTTATAAATTGTACTAATTGTGGACCAAGGTATTCTATAATAAAAAATCTCCCATATGACAGAGATAAGACTACAATGAATACATTTAATATGTGTGTAAAGTGTAGTGAAGAATATCAAAACCCTAGCAATAGGAGATTCCATGCGGAACCCATTTGTTGTGCAACATGTGGTCCCTATGTATATTACAATAACTTNNCTTGGTGGATATCATTTAATTTGTGATGCCACAAATGATAGGTCTTTAGAAATTTTAAGAAAAAGAAAGAGAAGAAAAAGCAAACCCTTTGCCACAATGTGTGAGAATATTGTAATGTTGCAAAATTATATTAAACTTTGTGAAGAGGAAATAGCCTTATTAGATTCAAGAGAAAGCCCTATAGTAATAATAAAAAAAAAGATTTCTATTCTTTCTTCACTTGTTAATCCGATAGATGAAAATAGAAGTGTTGGTATTATGCTGCCGTATACTCCCATACATAAACTTCTTTTTCACTTTATAAAGACACCTTTTTTAGTTGTAACGAGCGGTAATGTAATAGATGAACCTATATGTATAAATGCTGAAAGTGCGGAAGCAAAGCTTAATCAATTTACAGAACATTTTTTACATCACACTAGGGATATTTATAATAGAGTTGATGATTCAGTGGTTACTATTATTGAAAGAAAAATATATACTATAAGACGTGCAAGAGGCTTGGCTCCATATCCCATATTACTGCCTAAGGAGTCTCATAAAGTAGTTGTCGGTCTAGGAGCACATTTAAAAAATACATTAACTTTAAATATAGGCAAGTATGCAATTGTTAGTCAATATATAGGAGATCTTAATAGTGTTGAAACGATTGATTTTTTTCACGAAACTTTAGATCATTTACAAAGTCTATACAATACAAAGGCTGAAATGTTTATTACTGATATGCACCCAGAGTATTATTCAACTTCCTTTGCTGCTAATTCACAAATTCCCTATAGGGCAGTACAACATCACTTATCTCACATGGCATCATGTATGGCAGAAAATAACCTAATTGATAATATAATTGGCATAGTTTTTGATGGTGTAGGTTTAGGGGTTGATGGAAACATATGGGGCGGCGAAGTCTTTATAAAACAGGGAACCTTTAAACGTATATATCATTTGAAATATTATAAACAACCAGGAGGTGATGTAGCTGCAATATTTCCTTATAGAATGGTTATTAGTTATTTGCATGAGGAGAAATTACTCTCTAAGTATATTGATATGATTAAAAAAATATTTAGTTTGAAGGACAATGAAATAACAATTATTGAAGATATGTTAAATTGTGAAATAAATACACCCCTAACCTCATCTATGGGTAGGCTTTTCGAAGGCATAGGAAGTCTTCTTAATAAAATTAAACAGAATGAATTTGAAGCTCATACAGCACTATCTCTAGAGTCAATGTGTATTGAAAACATAGACTGTTTTTATGATTTTACCATTCAAAGAAATATTATTAATATTAGAGAAACAATTGAAGGTATTATAAATGATATCTATCAAAGTGTTAATATAAACATTATTGCTACAAAATTTCATAATACAATTGTAAGTATAATATTAAGATGTTGTCAAAATATTAGACATACATATAGAATAAATGATATAATTCTTTCAGGTGGAGTTTTCCAAAATATATATTTAATAAAAAAATGTATTAAAATGTTGCAAGAAAATCAATTTAATGTATTTTTTCATAGCAGNNNNATACTGTTGAGGTGATATAATTATGATCAGTGCCATAGGTTTGACGAAATATTATGGTGATATAAAAGCCGTTGACGGGATTTCCTTTGAAATTGGTTCTGGGGAGATTATTGGCTTTCTTGGTCCTAATGGAGCAGGTAAAACTACAACAATGCAGATGCTAACTGGTTATCTCGCACCAACAAAAGGATCAGCTAATATTTCAGGGTATGATGTTTGGAAAAACACAATGGAAGTTAAAAAGCTGATAGGATATCTTCCTGAGAATAACCCTTTATATCCTGATATGTATGTCTATGATTTTTTAGTGTTTTTTGCGCAATTAAAAGGCTTTGTTCCTTCTAAAATTAAAGAAGAAATTATGAAGGTTAGTGAAATTTGCTCGATTCAAGATATCCTTGGAAGAAAAATTGAACACTTGTCTAAGGGGTATAAGCAAAGAGTTGGCCTTGCCCAGGCAATATTGGGTGACCCTGAAATTCTGATACTTGACGAGCCGACAGTAGGATTAGATCCCAATCAAATTGTTGAAATAAGAGAGTTAATTAAATCTCTTGGTAAGGAAAAAACGGTTATTCTTTCAACACATATATTGCAAGAAGTTGAACAGACTTGCAATCGAGTTATTGTAATTCATAGAGGAAAAATCGTTAAAGATGCAAAATTAAGTGAACTTATAGGGGAGCATTTAGAATTTGTAATTGAAACAGAGCCCAAATTAGATAAAAAATTTCTTACTCCCTTTGGCAAAATTATTGAAGAAAAGGGAAATTCATATACAATATCAACTGATAAGGATATTCGTAGGAATATTTCAGAAATATGTTTGAGTAATAAGATTTTAATATTAGAGTTAACCAGAAGAAAGAAATTACTGGAAGATATTTTTAGAGAATTAACAATGGAGGAGAAAATTGAAAACGCTTAGTATAGTGTCAAAAGAGTTGAAAATTTATTTCAATCATCCAATGCTATACATAATAGCTGTAATTTTTTTACTAATTACTGGATGGTTTTTTTCAAGTTCTCTCTTTATTGTTAAGCTTGCGGAAATTAATAGTCTTTTAACTATTTTACCCTTTGTACTACTTTTTTTTATTCCTGCAATTACAATGAAAACTATAGCTGAGGAAAAAAGACAGGGAACAATTGAGTTAATACTCACAAATCCGGTAAGTGACAGTTCTTTTATCTTTGGCAAGTATCTTTCAAGCATGTTAATTATGTGCTTTTTGTACCTATTTACTTTAATTTATCCACTAATACTATCAATAGCAGGCGATCCCGATGGCGGGAAGATTTTTGTTTCATATATTGGTTTGCTATTATTAACGTCATTGTATATATCAATTGGTATTTTTGCTTCAGCTTTTACAAAAAATCAGATTATATCATTTATTGTAGCTTTTATGATTATATTCATATTTTTTATGTTAGATAAAGTTACAATTTTTTTTCCTGTTCAATTTCAAAATTTTCTACAATATTTATCTACTACTTACCATTTTAACAATTTTACCCTTGGATTTATTGATATGGGAGATTTAACATATTACATTGCCTTCACTCTATTGTTTTTATATTTAGCCTATTATAAAATTACTGAAAGGTATTATTAAGGAGGAAACAGTTGCAATGAGCATAAACAAAAAAACTATGCGTTTAATAAACATGTTATCAATATTCGTTATCATAATAATGTTAAATTTGCTGGCCAGTAAGTGCCTATTTAAAATAGACTTAACTGAAAATAGGCTTTACACATTGTCAGATGGTACAAAAAAAATTATCAGCAAACTTCCTGATACTCTGAATGTAAAAATTGTTGCTAGCAAAGATATTCCTGCTCCATATAACAATTCAGTTAAATATTTTAATGACTTGTTAAAAGAATATGAAAAGTATTCTAACAAAAAAATTAAAGTTGAATTAATTTCATCAGAAGATAATTCTTTTTTAAATAAAATGGCAGAGATCTATAGTATTCCACCACTTCAGGTGAATGCCATAGATAATGATAATTTGCAAATAAAAAAAATATACATGGGTGCTGTATTCATATATAGGGATAAGAAAGAAGATATCCCTGTAATAGCGAACGTAGAAAACATGGAGTATGAGGTTTCTTCAATTATTAAGAATCTTATTATCGAAAAAAAACCTGAGATTGCACTATTAGAGGTGGGAAATGCACCAAATTTAAGGCAAGGACTATCACGGTTGTACAGTATGTTGTCAAAAAATTATAAAATGGACTCAATAAGATTAACAGAAGGGAAAAGAATTGATAAAAAATATGATGTGGCACTATTAGTTTCTCCAATGAGTAAGCTAGCTGAGTATGAGCTATATGCAATTGAAGAATTTTTGATGTCTGGTAAAAATGTAATATTAGCCTTAGACGCAGTATCAGGAAATCCACAAAGTGGTTACGCTTACTCAATTGAAACAGGATTAGAGGATTTTTTAAAAACAAATGGAATATTTTTAGAAAAACAAATTATCTATGATGCCAATGCTTCAGTAATCAACGTTTCAAATAATCAAGGTGGCTTTATACTTTCAACATCAATAAGATATCCTTTTTTCCCAGAAATTTATGATTTTAACAGATCCCATGGCATTTCTAAGGATTTAAATGCTATTAATTTGATATATCCAACACCAATTATT
>DHGE01000177.1:0-6419 GCA_002402635.1 Deferribacterales bacterium UBA4806 | reverse complement strand
GGCGATTTTATTAAAGATCAATATATAGGTAGTGGAAATAACAGCGTATTAATATTGAATGCAGTAGATTATTTCATGTCTGACCCAGAATTAGCACCTTTGAGAGGTAAAATGTTTACTTTTAATCCAATAACTATATCCAATCCAACAACACAAAAATTATTGAAGTATATGAGTTTAATATTACCTATATTATTATCTGTTCTTTTTATATTTATTGTAGGTAAAATTTGCAAAACTAGGAGGCATGTATAATTATGTCAATAAAAAAACTTATTCTTCCAATTCTTGCCGTAGTCTTAGTTTTAATATATGCACTAACTGAAATAAGCAATAATGATGAATATATTGAACGTAGAATGTTCCCAGAAGAATTAAAAATTAATAAAATAACCTATTATGGCAAAGATATAAATTTTACTGTAGAGTATGATAACAATACAAATCAGTGGATGATTAAAAATCCAGAAACATGGCCAGCCAATGGTGAGGAAATTAATGGACTTATTGATGCATTGAAGGAAACTAATATTATAACAGAATTAGGAGTAGTTGAGGATAATAATACTTATGAAATAACTGACAAGAGATATCTACTTTTAAACAACGGAATGACCTACAAAATTTATATCGGTAAAAGGGATCCCTCATATAAAATGGTTTATGTAAAAGTAAATGATGACAAAAAAGCAAAATTAGTTGATGCTGCCTTCACAAATTATTTACCATCCTCTTTAAATCAGATCAAAGATAAAACGGTTTATTCTTTTGATGAAAAGAAGCTAACAAGCTATAAGATTAAAATTGGTAATAAAACCTTTGAAATTAGAGCAGATAGCGGTAAATATTTTATTGATAACAAAAGACTTGAAGATAATACTAGTAAGGCTTTAATTGAAAGCATTTCGACCTTAACTGGCAATACTTTTGTAGACAAGAAGAATTTAGATAATGCAAGTCTAGAAGGTTATATTGAGTATATAGTAGATAATGAGACGAAAAGATTTGATATATATAAGGATAAAGATGGTGATTATCTAATACCAACTAAGAAAGACAGCATATTTAAAATATATAATTTTTCCATTGAAAGCTTTTTAAAAAAATTTGAAAAGACCTAAACTTTACCTGAAATTAATGGTCTGATATAATATATAATAATGAATAATCTTTTCGATAGGTGGTTATTTTTATTCATTAGTGGACTTGTATGTATTAATTATCCCTTTATAACTATATTTAATAAACCAATCTTAATAGCAGGGATTCCTCTAATTGTAATTTACTTTATAGCAGGCTGGTTGATTTCGATTATAGTAATTTTCATATTCGTAAAATTGTTTAAATAATAAAATGCTAGATTTAAGTTATATAATAATAATTATAACAATTTTGTATTTAGCCTTTCTCTTATTAATAGCTCATCTATCTGAAAAGGTCTATTCTAAGAATAAAAATATCTTAAACAATCCTTACATATATACCTTAACTCTTGCTGCCTACTGTTCTACTTGGACATTTTATGGGTCAGTTGATAGAGCTGCTACAAGTGGTATTGATTATCTAACTATTTATATAGGGCCAACATTAATAATTTTCACTTGGTGGTTTTTATTAAGAAAAGTTATTGTTATATCAGAAAGACATAATATAAATTCCATAGCAGGTTTTTTGAGCTTTAGATATGGTAAATCTAAAAGCATAGGTGCTTTAGTTACCATATTATGTTTTATAAGTGTTATCCCTTATATATCTCTACAATTAAAAGCCATAAGTGATAGTATTTCAATTATCATAAGACAAAGTTATAATATTCCTACTTCTGTTTTTGGTGACATTTCCTTTACATTAACTATCTTATTAAGCATTGTTACAGCTATATTTGCTATTTATTTGAATATTGAAAATAGAAAACATCCTGGTCTTATCGGTGTTGTTGCGTTCCAGTCCTTCTGTGTTTTAATCATAATTCTAATTGTTGGAAGTATTATTACATATAAACATTATGATGGTTTTGCAAGTATATTTAATTTAGCATTAAATAGTGAAGATTTGGATATTCGAGAGCATATTAGGAGGATTACTTCTCTGCCGGTTTATGATGGTGTGAGCTTTGATTGGTTCTCTATTAATATGATGAGTATGTTAGCAATTTTACTTCTACCAAGAATGTTTCATATGGCAGTTGTAGAAAATTTAAGTGAAAAAAATTTATCCAAATCAATTTATCTATTTCCTTTCTATTTATTTCTTATAAATTTATTCGTTTATCCTATTGCCATATCAGGAATATTAAATAACACCGAATACAATTTTAAATCATATTTTATGTTTATACCACTGATGAAAAACAATATGAATACTCTAACTCTATTGGTATATTTGGGTGGCCTTGCATCGGGGCTTAGTATGATATTGGTTAGTTCAATAACTCTTGCAAATATGGCAGTTAACTACATTATTATTCCTCTACTTATTAAATTTTTTCTTATAAGAAAAAAGAAACTCATTATTTTGCATCTTAGACGTATTTGTATATTTGGAATACTTATATTAGCTTACCTTTATTATTATTTTTTAGGGAATACGTTAAGATTGAGAGATATGGGACTTATATCCTTTTCAGCTATTGTTCAATTTGCACCTGCCTTCATTTTTGGTCTTTATTGGAAAAATGCAAATGCAAAAGGAGCTGCTTATGGAATCATTTGCGGTTTTGTTGTATGGGCTTATACTGTTATAATACCCTATATGGCAAATATTGGAATCCTAGATAACAAAATTGTTCTAGAAGGTCCGTACAGTATAGAATTACTCAAACCAACAGCTTTATTTGGTATAGAAAATTTAGGATCATGGGGGCATGCTTTTTTTTGGAGTTTATTGACTAATATATTTGTAAATTCACTATTTTCACTTTTCACGAAGCAATCTGATATTGAATTAGAAACGTCAAATATATGTGTTAAATCCTTGGATATTAGTGAAATTATAGAAACTACAAGAACTCCCATAGATTTAACCATAACGGATCTACAAAATATATTAGCTAATTTTTTTGGTGAAAATTTTGCAAATGAAAAAATAGAAGAACTTTTAAAAAGCATTGATAAAGATAAATCGATGATTACTAGTTTAGATATAATTAGTTTAAAAAATGCTGTAGAAAAAACTCTTTCAGAAGCAGTAGGACCTTCTGCATCTAAATTAATTATAGACACTTATGTTGATATAAGGGGAATTAAGGAACGAAAATTTATAAATGTATTTAGAGATCTTTTATCTCTGGGTATAGGGGAATCTAAGGATACTTTAATAAAACGAATATCAGAGCTAAATGTTATGCTTAAAATATCAAATATATTTTCAGATATAGGTAATTTGCAAATAAAAGCATATAAAGTTCTTAACCTCATAAAAAATACTTTTAAAATAGATGCTGTTATACTTAGGGAAAAAAGAGGAGATAAATTAATTGTTATTTCTTTTGTAGGTGATTCAAAAGATAGTTATATAATGGGTTTTGATAGAGAACTAGATGATGACTCCTATGTTGGTAAGTGTGTTTTTGATAAGAGACAGTTAGCTGTTAATGATATAGATGAAGCAAAATTAAACGATTATTCGATTGAATTAAAAAACTCAGGTGTACTTTCTTTTTGTCACACACCACTTATAGTAAATAATGAGGTAGTTGGTGTTTTGTCAGTATTTAGTAAACTATACAAAGGATTATTTACAGATGATTTTTTAGTCATTCTTCAAAGCATATCTAATCAAATAGCATTTTACATTAATAACATTAAACAGACTGAAGAACTAATTAGAATGAGAGAGATTTCTAAAGAACTGGAAATTGCTAAAAACATACAGAAATCATTACTTCCCTATAAATATCCTGATATTAATGGTGTTGATATAAGTGCAGTCTGTTTACCTTCAGAATATGTGGGTGGAGACTATTATGATTTTTTTATAACAAATAATGGTTGTTTAGATATTATAATTGCTGATGTTTCGGGACATGATGTTGCGGCTGCTCTGATTATGTCAGAAGTTAGAACACTTATAAAAACAATAATATCATATAGACCTAATGCAAAACCGTCAGAAATTTTGACGCTTTTAAATAACATTATTTATAATGATCTAGAAAGAATGGAATATATTATTACTCTTCTTTATATGCGCTTCAATTTTAAAACTAAAGAGGTTTTATATTCTAATGCAGGCCATACAAGGCCAACTTTATATAGGATCGATAATATTTCTGAAATCAGGGAGGGGGATATTTTAATAGGTGCCCTTAAAGATTATAAATATAATGATTATATGCTACCATTATTTAAAGATGATATTTTTTTGTTATACACCGATGGCGTTACTGAATCTGAAAATGAGATGGGAGATTTTTTTGGAGAAGAGAAATTGTTGAACTGTGTAAAACAATATCATGAGGAACATTGTAAAAATATACTAGATAGCATACTAAATGAAATTATAAAATTCAGAGGGCTACAGAAACAGAAAGATGATATCACAATGGTTGTTTTAAAAATTAAGGATATTTAGTTATTTTCTTCTAAAGCAAAATTTTTTATTATAACTCTTCTTTTAGCAAGTTTTTTTGTTACAGATCTACCATAATTGTCATGCAATTTTTTTCTTAGCTCCTTTGCTTTAAACATGCTTAATGTCCCCTTGGGATCAGAATTTTCAAAAGAATCAAAACCCTTAATTACTACATCTCTTGCTAGATTTATTGCCTTTTCCTGGTAATAGTTACTTCTTCTAACAAAGGATGGGTCTAATGTTCTCTCAAAAAGGAAAGCCCACTTCTTTAATCTCATCAAATGTTGTGATCTAATAGAAATCTTTAGATAATTTATTTGTTTTACAAAATAATCCTGTGAAATACCATTGGTTCTTAAAAATAACTGAGAGGCTTCTTTGGCCATATCAAGAAGTGATTCTAGTAAACTTTCATATTCCAAACTATTTCTAGTCTCTGCATATTCTAGTATTAAGTGTGAAATAAATTTATTCTTGCTAACTAGAAAAAATGACTGAGGTATATAATAATTATGTGCGACAATATCTGCAGCTAAATGAGCAGCATATCCGTGACAAAATGCTTTTTCTTCTTCACTGCATGCATTTTTAAAAAGCTTTCCTAAAGTGACCCAAGAGTGGGTATCTAATCCTCTTTTAAACTTTGAAAGATTCTTTAATAATGTGAAAAAATCAGGAAAAATATTTCCAAGTAGAAAATATGTTGGGTATTGCCTAATTAGAGCAAATGAGACATTTTCAAGGATAGTGCTACCTATTTTTAAATGAGTTTCTAGGCCCCAAGCAAAAAGATCATATGGAATAAACAATATTGTAATTATTATAAATAATAGTACTATCATAAGTAAGTAATATTATTTGTTATTTCTCAAAGGTCAATAAATATTATTATAATTGCGTTTTATATTACGCTATTGTATAATATTTTATGATTAAAAAGACACTATATATAACTTTAATTTTTCTTTTTTATACTGTTATTCTTTTTGCAAAAATTAATATTAATACGGCAACTAAAGAGGAGCTAATGACGTTAAAAGGCATTGGTCAAGTAAAAGCAGAAGCTATAATAAAATATAGAGAGCAATATGGTGGTTTTAGAACTATTGAGGAGCTCATTAATGTTAAGGGGATTGGAGAGAAGACAATAGAAAATATAAAAAAGGATATAATAATTAAATAGAGGTTAACTATGATTAAAAAAATTTTTCTAATTCTTTTGATATTTTGTTTTAAAATATGGGCTGAACAGATTATTTATATTCCTGAGGCGTCATTAAATAAGATTGATGCCGAAGGTCTGCTTACATATACAAAAATACTTTCATCTGATGAATATGATGGCAGAGGAGTGGGGACAAAAGGCGAGGAGTTAGCGATTAATTATATTGCCAGTAATTTTAAGTCATTGGGGTTGAAGCCTATTGGGGATGGAGGTTCATACTTTCAGGCAGTGCCTTTGACTGGAATAAATCCAAACCCCAATACTATTAAATTAATCTTTAATAGCATTAATGATAGACTTAAATATAAAGATGATTATGTTGTCTGGACAACAGAGGGTAAAAGTACAATTGACCTGATAGATAAAGATGTAGTATTTGTGGGATATGGTGTAAATGCACCTGAATACAACTGGAATGATTTCAAAAACACTGATGTTAAGGATAAAATATTGATTGTTCTTATAAATGACCTTCAAATTCCAGATCCCAACAATCCAGATATGTTGGATAACTCAATGTTTGAAGGTAAAGCTATGACTTATTATGGTAGGTGGACATATAAATTTGAAGAAGCAGCAAGGCAAAAAGCAGCAGGAGCACTTATAATTCATGAAACAGGAC
>DHGE01000068.1 GCA_002402635.1 Deferribacterales bacterium UBA4806 | reverse complement strand
GAAACAAAACAAGAAGACTATAAAAGACTAGTTGAAAATAGTCAGCGCTGGATAAATTCGACGAATTAACAAATACAAAAAGGGGAGTATTATATTTAATACTCCCCTTTTATTTATAATACTATGACTGTTTTAGATATAGGCATTATTATAATCTTTTTATTTATAATCATAATTGTACCTTTCATCTTTTATAAGAATGCTACTGAAAATTTATCATCCTACTTTTTAGCTGATAGAAAGCTTACATGGAAATTGCCTGCAATTTCAATCTTTGGCACACATACGGCTACGGATACACCTGTTTGGATATCAGGTATAATTTATGCTAATGGTTTACGAGGTTTATGGTACACTTTTTTTTCTGCCTGGTATGCCCTTTCAGCCTTTATAAGTACAAAAATCTTCAGAAGATCTCTTGCCTACTCTCAAGCAGAATATCAAAAACTTAGATTTGGAGGCCTTGGTTCAGAACTGCTAAGAGGCTGGATTGCTGGCTGGCAAATATTTATGAACATGTTCATTGTAGGTTGGGTCTCCATTGCAATGGGCAAAGTTTGTTCTTATATGTTTGGTTGGCCTATTTGGATTGGCAGTGTTCTGCCAACTTTAATTGTTTTTTTCTATGTTCAGGCCTCGGGTTATTGGGGAGTAATCATATCAACATTTCATCTATTTATTGTTATATCTATCACTATTATCATTATATCATGGTGGTCACTCATTTCAGTCGGGGGGCCATCACATATTATATCAACATTAAACAATTTGGGTGAGACTTGGAGGCTTAATCCATTCTATTTCGATAGTGATTTTACATTAGGCTGGTTTTTTACTATGCTAATCATTTCCATAATTGGCGGTATTGGTATGGGCACCTCTATTGATTGGTACATAGATGCACAAAGAATCGCTTCAACAAAATCTATTAAAGATGCCTCATATGCTATGTGGTTTGCAGGCTTGTTTACAATCATTAGAAATGCCTTATTTGCCTTAGCTATACTGGCCTTTTATGTAATCCATCCCTTTGAATTTTCTACGTATGGTGAGCTTGCATGGTATAGAATAGGAAATGACCTATTGCCATATGGATTATTAGGACTTTTTTTTGTTAGCATTGTGGCTATTCATTTTTCAACAATATCAGCACATTTAAACTTAGGAGCATTGTACGCAACAAGGGACATATATCATCATTATATAGATCCCGATGCTTCTGATAAAAAATTAATAAATATAAGTCGCATTAATACTTTTATGATATTAACAGGTTCTATATTTTTTACACAAATGATAGGCGAAAAAATCACAAGCTGGCTTATATATGCAATGTGGCTTATTACAGCAGGACTTTGGTTGCCTAATATNNTATTACAAGTTATATGGTGGCGCTTCAATTCATGGGGGTACTTATCTGCATGGATCGCTAACCTTGCCATAAGTTGGCTTATTGTGTGGATTTTACCTTCCCTTGGTATAGGTACAGGAATGACACAAGAATGGCAATTCTGGTGGGCAATGATATTATGCTTACCAATTTACCTATTCTTCACATATATTACAAAACCTGAAGACAAAGAAAAACTTGCCATTTACTATGCTATGACGAGGCCTCCTGGCTTTTGGAAACCTATAAAAAAGCTGGCCATTGAAAAGAATTATATATCCCCTGAAAGCAATATGATTTATTCCTTAAAATTCAAGGATATTGTTGGATTAATATGTTCAATCTTGACTTATATAACTGCACTATTGGGAATAGTTTTTATTTTTATGGAAATAATAGTTGGTATTATACTGATAGTTATTTCATTCATATCAGGTTTTACAACATTAAAAATATTCACATATAAATTAAATGAAGAAAGTTTAGCTTATAGCAAAATCGAGAAGTCCTTTGAAAATTATATAAATGATACTCAAAAATGAGATTTATAGGGATATAAGTTCAGCAATTTGAATAGCATTTAAAGCACCACCTTTTCTCAACTGATCACCTGATACCCAAAAAGCAATTCCATGTTCAAAAGCAAGGTCCTTTCTTATTCTTCCAACATAAACATCATCCTTGCCAGCAGATATTAATGGCATTGGATATATGTTGTTCATAATTTCATCATATAATTTTACACCTTTGGCTCGTGAAAAGAGTTCTTTCGCTTTTTCCACTGTTATTTCATTTTCACAATCTACAACTACAGCCTCAGAATGTGCTGTAAGAACAGGAACTCTCACACAGGTTGCGCTAACTTTAATATCATTATCACCTAAAATTTTTTTTGTTTCATCATACATTTTCATTTCTTCTTTTGTATATCCAGTCTCTGTAAATACATCAATGTGAGGAATTACATTGAATAATAACTGATATTGGAATTTTGACACATTTATCGTTCCATTATTTGCCCAAGAATAAGTCTGATTAATTAATTCATCCATTGCCTTGGCTCCAGCCCCTGAAGCAGCCTGATATGAAGCAACGACTACTCTTCTAATTTTTGTATAATCATATAAAGGTTTTAAAGCAACAAGCAGAATAGCAGTTGTACAATTTGGATTAGCAATTATTCCATTGTGTTTAAAAGCCTCTTCTGGATTCACTTCAGGAACCACCAGTGGAACATCATCTACTAATCTAAAAGCTGATGAATTATCTATCACTGTAGCGCCAGAAGCAACAGCAATTTTTGCATAGACCTTACTAATTGATGCACCAGCAGAGAAAAAAGCAATATCAATATCTTTAAAACTTTCATTATTAAGAAGTTCAACAGAATATGTTTGCCCTTTAAAATCTATCTTCTTTCCAACTGACCTTTCTGAGGCTAACAACTTTAGACTGTTAACTGGAAAGTTACGAGCTTCAAGCAATCTAACAAAAGTCATGCCAACTGCGCCAGTAGCACCTACTACTGCAATGTTATAAACTTTTTTCTTTTTCAATGAGTCTGACATTACAAGCTCCAATTACCACCAATTAATTTATTATAGCAATATTATTATTTTATAAAATATAGTAAAGATGTTTTTATAAAAAAACGATATATATAATATATCTTGTAAAATTTTTTACCCCTTTATAAAACATCAACTATTTAGTATATATTTAATATTGAATATTTATTATATTCTTTAGAAGGAGGTTTACATTCATGGAAATAGGTATCATAGGTTTAGGAAAAATGGGAATGAATATTGCACTACGATTAAAAGATAGATTCAACATTGCAGGTTTTGACATAGATAGGACTATTCTAAAGAAAGCCACTGAATTTGGGATAAAAGCTTATTCATCTATTGACAATTTAATAAATTTTTTTTCTAACAAAAAGATTCTTTGGGTTATGGTTCCAACCGGAGCAGTTAGAGAAAGCATTTTGAATGAGTTATTTATAAAACTCAATTCAAAAGATATAGTGATAGATGGTACAAATTCATATTATAAAAGTAGTATAGAATATTATAATAAATTTCTAAAGTAAAAATATTTCTTATTTAGATGCTGGAGTAAGCGGAGGCATCTATGGACTTGATAGAGGTTTTTGTCTTATGATTGGGGGTAATAAAGAAAGCTACAATGAATTAATAGACATATTTACTGAATTATCAGCAAAAGATGGCTTCACTTACACAGGGGAAGCTGGAAGTGGGCATTATGTAAAAATGGTACACAATGCTATAGAATATGGGATGATGCAATCTATTGCTGAAGGAATAGAACTCTTAAAGGATGGTTATTTTAAAGATATAAATATAAAAAATATCTGTAAAACCTGGAATAATGGCAGTATAGTTGCTTCATTTTTATTGGAAACTGTATATAATGCACTTAATAAAGATGTAGATATTAATATGGTTAAGCCTTATGTGGCAGACACTGGTGAAGGCAAATGGGCAGCCATGGAAGCAATAGAAAACAAGATTCCCTGCTTTAATATAATACAATCTCTTTTATGTAGATTCCAATCACAAAAGGAAGAATCCTTTTATTGTAAGATTTTAGCATTAATGAGAAATGAATTTGGTGGCCATAACTTAATAACAAAATAGCTTTTATTTTAAAAAGGTAATTTTTTTAGATCTAACCTTTAAGATACCATTGTTGCTCATTTTTTTTAATAACCTTGAGAGAGTTTCTGTCCTTATCCCTATTATCTCTGCAATTTCTTTTTTTGAAAGGTCTAAAATGATTTCATTACCATTTCTAGTGTTTCTTAATTCTTGTAAATAACTTAAAAGTCTATTTTCTGCATTATCTAATTCTAACATATCGATTTTATTAACTAAATATTTTATTCTTTTTGTTAGCATAATAATAAAACTTTCTGTTAATTTTCTATTACTTAAAATTATTTCTTTTAATGCTTTTGC
>DHGE01000141.1 GCA_002402635.1 Deferribacterales bacterium UBA4806 | reverse complement strand
CCTGCAATTTTTTCAATAGTAATGGTTACTTTACCAAATCTCTTTATAAGGCTCATACAAGTTGATAAAAATATTGCAGATAAGAGAAAGGGTACCCATAGCCCTAATGAATAAACTGATAGGAGCACTATGCCGCTTGTCACTGTTTGCTCATTGGCAGCAAATGTAAGAACAGATGCTAAAATTGGCCCAATACATGGCGTCCAACCAAAAACAAATGCTAAGCCTAAGAGGAAGGCTTCTATATAATATGGGGCATTCCCTTTTTTATAATTCCATTTAAATTGTTTTTTTAAAAAATTTATCTTAAAAAAACCCAACATATGTAAACCGAAAAAAATTACAATTAAACCGGCTATTTTAGAAAATATATCTTTATACTCTATAAAAATTTTTCCAATACCTGTAGCTGAAGCTCCAAGAATAATAAAGATTGAGGAAAAGCCAATACCAAAAAAAATTGTACCTATAATAGCTTTTTTGTGAATTCTATTGTTAACTGTTAGGTCGGAGAGACTTTCGCCAGAAATAAAGGAAATATATCCTGGGATAAGTGGTAAAATACATGGGGATAGAAATGATAAAATTCCTGCTATGAAAACTGAAATAATGCTAATTTCTTGCATTTTGCACCTTTTATACTTGCATTTCTAGATAATTTATTTAAAAATAATATAAATTCAATATGTTATATAATTATCAGGAGTAAATATGAAGAAGAAATATATTATTTCATCACTATTGATTTGTTTAGTTGTTTTGTATTTGATTTTTACAGGTTTTAAAAGTGAAGGTGTATATTATTTAAATGTAGATGAACTACTTGCGAAAAACGTTGATCTTAATAAAGATGTTAGAGTTTCTGGGATTGTTGAGAGAGGTACAATAAAGAGAGTTGATGCAGAAAAGAAGTTGTATTTCAATCTAATCGGGGAAAAGGGAAAATATATAGAGGTTTTTTATGAAGGTATCATACCTGATGCTTTTAAAGATGATGTTGGTGTTATTGTTGAGGGATCCTATAATAGGGATAAAAATTTGTTAAATGCAGAGGTTCTTTTGGCAAAATGTCCATCCAAATATGAATCAAAAATAGAAAAGACTAAATAATACTATATAGTAAGAAGGGGGTTAAGCATTTTGGGTAAAATTGGTTATCTTTTTGAATTTTTAGCTTTAGTTTCCGTGCTTTTGTCTTTGATAGCATATGCAGCAGCTCTATCTTATGGACAAAAAAATTATGCAAAAAAGGGTGCTCTTTTTTTAATTTGTCAGTTAGTTTTTACTTCACTTTCGGCTGTAATACTTTTTACAGCATGTGTCACAGGTTATTTCAAAATGGAGTATGTTGCTAAGTATACAGACATAGATCTTCCACTGATATATAAGCTATCAGCATTTTGGGCCGGTCAAGAGGGATCGTTATTTTTGTGGGTATGGTTGCTTGCTATTTTTTCTGGAGTAGAATTATACAGACTAAGAAAATATGATTATAGATATAATTCAGTAGTATTTATAACACTAATTTTTGTAGAGATGTTTTTTCTTTTTTTAACAACCTTTATAATGAATCCATTTAAAGAGCTTGATTTCTTTCCTTCAAATGGACTCGGAATGAATCCTCTATTGCAAAACCCTGGAATGATATATCACCCGCCGACGCTATATATAGGCTTTGTTGGTTTTGCAGTTCCCTTTGCACATTCTGTCGCAGCTCTCATTAATAAAGATAGAAGCGCATACTGGCTTAAAAACACAAAGTACATAACAACTTTAGTCTGGGTTTTTTTAACAATTGGTATAGTTTTAGGTGGGCAATGGGCATATGTTGAATTAGGTTGGGGAGGTTATTGGGCTTGGGATCCAGTGGAGAACGCATCTTTATTTCCCTGGCTTACGGGAACAGCTTTTTTACACGCAGCTTATGCATGTAGAAAAAAAGGGATGTTTTCAAATTGGTCTTATATACTTATTTTATTGACCTTTGAACTCTCTATATTTGGGACTTTCTTAACAAGGAGTGGAATAATTGATTCTGTTCACAGCTTTGGTAAGTCGCCTTTAGGTTCATTTTTCCTATGGTTCATGATAATTTCAATATCTCTTTATCTCTATATATTTTATACAAAAAGACCAAAAGAGAAGATTACAGACATAAAGTTTTTTACAAAAGAGGGTCTCATTTATATCACAAATTGGGTTTTTGTTGGTTTGATGATAGTTGTATTATTCGGATCAATTCTTCCTATCTTTACTCAGTTTTTTACTACCAATAAAGCATCAGTAAATATTTCATATTATAATAAGGTATCAATTCCATTTTTTACAGTATTGTTCTTTCTTTTAGGGCTCTGTAATGTCCTTAATTTCAAGAAGACTAATATATCAAAAGTTAGATTGCAAATACTCTTCAATTTAGTTCTATCTATTATTGTAAGTACAATATTATATATAAATGGTTTTAATAAGCCTATTTCGGTTGTGTTATATTTTGTTCTTATTTTTGCATTTTTTTCTATTGTTTATATAGTAATAAGATCTGGTATAAAATTTGGTATTAAAGATTTGAGGACTAGAAGAAATTTCTATGCTTCAATGGTTGTACACCTTGGAGTTATTATAATGGGTCTAGGGATAGTTTTTTCTTCTTTTTATCAAAGGCAGGCTGAAACTGTTATTAACCAGGGGCAAAGCATACAATTTGACAGATATATATTAGATGTAGGAAATATTAAATTTAAGGAGTTTGTTAATTATGTATCTGCATATGTGCCAGTTAAAGTATACAAGGAAAATAAGTATATTGTGACATTAAATCCTGAAAGGAGATTTTATAAAAATAGAGAAGAATCTTTTGGTGAAGTCGCCATATATTCCAAAATAAGTCATGATCTATATCTTATTTTAGCTTCCTATTCTAAGCCCGAAAATTATGTAGGTTTGCAAGTAATAATTCAGCCCTTAATTTCATTTGTATGGATAGGATTTTTAATCATAGTAATAGGTGGTATTATAAATTTTCTGCCAATACGGTCAAATGAATCAGAAGACGTTGCAGATTAATGGTATTTGTAAGCAATATGGATATATAAATATATTAAAAGATATAGATATCAAACTATCTGATGGCAATATTTTAACATTAGTCGGTCCCAATGGGGCAGGTAAAAGTACCCTTCTAAAGATACTATCGACACAAGTAAGACCAACAAAGGGTGAAATATTTTATAACAACATACCTGTTTATAAAGAACTCAATATTTATAGAAAGAAACTTGCTTTTTTATCACATAAAACCTTTTTGTATGATGACTTGTCGGCATATCAAAATCTTTTATTTTTTGCAAGATTATATAATCTTAATGATCCTGATAAAAAAGTATTGGAACTATTAGACTTCTTAAAGTTAAATAGTAGAAAACATGGTCCTGTTAAATACTATTCTCGTGGGATGCAACAAAAATTAACAATTGCAAGGGTTATGATTAATGATCCACAATTTATTTATTTAGATGAACCTTATACTGGTTTAGATAGCAGAGCAGAGGATTTATTAAGTTCAATAATATTTAAAAAAAAGGAAGAACAATCAATAATTGTTCTGGTTAGCCATGATATAGAAAAATCATATAATATTGCTACTAAGATTATGATATTAAACAAAGGGGAAGTTTATTATTCGGGAGATAAAAAGGATATTACGCTGCCTCAAATAATGAAAATGTATAGAGAAGTCTTAGAGCAATGAGAGCATATTTTACTACACTTATAAGGATTTTTTATAAGGATTTGGTTTTAGAATTAAAGTCAAAGGATATTATTAATTCAATGTTATTTTATGCGCTTATTATTATAGTTATTTTTTCATTCGTTATAACTAGTGGTTCTAAAGTTTATAATGAACTCAGTGTTGGTATTATATGGATAGCAATTGTTTTTTCAGGTGTACTGGGTTTAAATAGGGCAGTTTTAATTGAAACAGTAAACGATTCTATAGTGGCTCTTATGCTAGCACCTGTTGATATAAGTGCAATTTTTTTTGGTAAAGTCCTTTCTATAACTATCTTTATTTTACTGATGGAGATTATTATCATTCCAGTATTTACTGTTTTTTATAATATCAATATATTTGCTGAAGGAATTTTTCCTATTTATTTTCTCCTATTTGGCACTTACGGGTTTGCCTTATTAGGTTCTTTATTTAGTTTTATGACAATAAAAACTAGGGCAAAAGAATTGCTATTGCCTCTCTTGTTATTGCCACTTATTATTCCAATACTCCTTGCAGGTATTAAAGGGATATCACTTTATATGGGAGCTGAAACATCGGACGATTATATAAAATGGTTTAAATTACTTGTTGCTTTTGATATAATCTTTACACTTGTGATTTATATGCTTATTGATAAAATTTTTGAAGAGTAGTATGAAAAAAAACAATATATTCGATATTATAACAATCCTGTTTGTAGTTACAGCTATTTATTTAGTCTTTTTTTATGTACCAGAAGAAAAAACCATGGGAATTATACAGAAAATTTTTTATTTCCATGTATCCTCTGCCTGGGTAAGTTTTTTTGCTTTCTTGTTAACCTTTATATTTAGCATTTTATATCTTAAAAAAAATAAGTCTACCTATGATGGTATTGCTTTTTCATCAGCCGAAGTGGGACTAGTCTTCTGTACTATTGTTTTAGTTACGGGGCCTCTTTGGGCAAAGCCAGTATGGGGAGCTTACTGGACATGGGATCCAAGGCTTACAACAACACTTGTTTTGTGGTTTATTTATGCATCTTATCTGTTATTGAGAAAGTTTATTGATGACGATCAGAAAAAGGCTACATATTCAGCAATCTTAGGTATAATAGGTTTTATAGATGTGCCATTAGTGTATTTTTCTATAAAATGGTTCAGGACAATTCATCCCAATGTTTTTAGAAGTGGAGGTGGTCTTGAAAAATCTATGTTATATACATTACTTTTTTCTTTATTTGCTTTTACACTGCTTTTTATTAATTTATTAGTTAAAAGAATAAAACTTGAAAGATTATATGTAGAAATAAAAAAAATAAAATTCAACAGAGGCTTAGATTGAAAAATATTAATTATTTGGCCACAGCTTACATATTTATATGGTTATGCATTGTATTTTATCTGATAAAACTATCAAACTTTACCAGTCAGCTAAAAAAAGAATTGGAAGAGCTAAAAAAGGAACTTATAAAATAGTATTTTATTGTAAATACTGTTTTAGCTACTAGCAGTTATATTAAATAATATATCTATTTACTTATAATCTGAGGTATTGTTTCTTTTGTTAACAAACCAGCTGAATCAGCTCTGCATTGCTTGCAGTGCTTCATTATATAGGAAAAACTGCCGAAAATATTTGCACTAATTTTTTGCGCTTCCACTATTTCTGAATCAGTTGGGGCTCTCAAACCCATTATAGAAAATGGCGTATTATGCTCTTTTTTAACAATGAGGCCTGTTATATTATGTATGTTAACGTCAATGTTTTTAATGGTTTGTGAAATATTACCAATTTCATTAGCATTTATTGCAGGAATTAGTATGGTATTAATTTTTACTTTTATATTATTTGCTACTAACAATTTTATACCTTTTAATTGATTTTCTACTAATATTGTAGAAGCCTTTAGTCCTGTATATTTTTTGCCTTTATAGTATATGTATTTATAAATATGCTGTGAAATTTCAGGATTAATAGCGTTTAAAGTAACTGTAATGTGGGTTAAGCCAGAGTTCACTATATCCTTTATATATTGAACAATATTTAATCCATTTGTACTCAAACAAAATAGTAGATCAGGGTAATGTTGTTTAATAAGTGAAAGTGTTTTAAATACTTTATCTGCATTTGCCAATGGGTCACCTGGGCCTGCTATACCAATAACCGATAAATTTTTGTTTTCTTTTGTAAATTCATCGACATAATTTAAAGCCTCAATTGGTTGTAAAAGTTTACTAGTGTAGCCAGGCATTGACTCATTTGAACAGTCAAATTTTCTATTACAATAATTACACTGAATGTTGCATTTTGGTGCCACAGGCAAGTGAAGTCTGGCGTGAGTAAAATGAGACTTTACACAAAAACATGGATGTTTACTAATTTTTCCCTCAGTCATTTCTATTTTTCCTTATTAAGATTGGCTCTCACAAGCCACATAGGTGGATTATTATTAAGCATTTCCTTAAGTTTGTTTAAAACATCTATAATATTCGTTTTGGCATCAACTTTAATGGGGTGAATTTTGTTTTTAATAATAACAGCAGCTGCAGGGCCTCCTACTTCATTGACATATAAAAGGGTACAATCCTTAATAGATTCAACCTTTAATTCAGTGATATTTTTGTGCTCCACTGTGCCATCAATAGGAGTTACAGATCTTTTCTCAAGGAAGGTATAATCACTCTTATTTACATCATAAATATATATATTGTTGCTTCTGCCAAAGTGTTCATCAACACATGTGCCATCGTTTGAACAAAATGCTACTTTCATAATTGCCTCCACTAAATTATCTTTATTAATGATTCTTCCTCTTCAATGTCCAAAAAGATATTTGCAATATCAAAAAGAAAATCTCTTGTGCCTCTGTAGCCTATGAAGCTTTTTAAATGGTATCCAAGCCTGTTTTTTATAGGAAAACCTGCAAAGTATATTGGTATATTTTTTTTCTTACTTACTAATAGACCGTAATAATTTGATATGATGAGTTCTGAGTGTTTAAGTTCATCTAAAAAATCTTCAAGGTCACCAACATAAATGTTATTTGTAGGAATTTCTTCAGCAATGTCACTGTTATTTGTCGTAACAGCTGCCTCTAATTTTGTTCCCATTTCTTCAACTAGAAAATAACTGAGCGCATATAATAAATCGGGTTCAATTGCTATTGATATGTTTTTATTAGTTAAGTAGAAGTGGCAATCTAGCATTGAATCAATTAAAATATTTCGTTCTAGGATATATTTATCCTTCCTTTTTTTGCCTGACATTTCTTCTAATAATGTAAAAAAAGAATCTGTATATTTTACTCCTGTTATTGATGGCAAAAAATAATAGGGTACATTAAAGTAATCCTTTAAGTATTCGGCAACCTTTAACATACTAGTTCCTATGCAGATAGTAGCTTCAGAATTTGATAATGATTTTATATCATTTAAAGTGATAGAACTTTTAATGAGGCCTGGATAATCATTGCAGGAGCCTGAAAGAGAAGAAATATCGGGCAATATGGTATGATCAAGATCAAAATCATTCAAAATTCCTTTAAGTTCTAATAAATCCCCACAAGTCATGGAGAAATTAGTTAATATATTAATTTTTTTTGTTGTTTCAGTTTTTTCATGAGATATATTTGCAACTAATTCAAGTATTGCCTTGGCAAATCCAACTTCAGCGTCACCTATAAAATCGGCAGAATTTATATATATGATGGGGCAATTTAGAGAAAGTTTATTTTTAATAGTCTTTAACTCACCAAAAATATCATCTCCTCTGGTTTCTACAAGTGTCGTTGAAAGGATAGCTATTAAATCAGGAGTTTTATTTTTTAAAATGTTATTTACCGCCTCCTCAATATTGTTGCCCCCCATAATTGTAGCAATGTCGCTGCTTGCTGTGGTACTTACTGGGATAACCTCATTAAAATGAGCTGTAAGTAAATTTTTTGTAAGAGCTGTGCAACCCTGGCAGCCATGATGTAAAATAAGTGTATTATTAATCCCAGCCATTGCAAGTGTTGCTCCTAAGAGTGGACTTTTCTTTAATGGATTTGTTGTGCCATCCTTCTTTACCACCTTTAATTCACCCATTTAAAAAGGCCCCCTTGCTATTTTAAATACGGGGCTGCTAAATTCGTTGTAAATATCTTTAGCAAGCCTGATTATGCCTTTATAACCAGAGTAGGCGTGCAATCTTTCCTGGTTTATATCAACAAAAGGGTACATCCCTTTAATGGATGTATATCTATTTCTCCCACCTGCAAGAAGAAGATCTGCATTATGCTTTTGCATTAATTCTAAAATTTTAATGCCATCACCCTGTTCCATAAGGATTTTTTGTTTGCCCTCAAAATAAGCTTTAAGGTGTTCAATATCTTCATCTGTTGATTTCCTAGTACTTGTTCCAATAACTTCAAGCCCTAATTCTTCTAAAAGATAAACAAAGGACCAGCTTTTAACGCCACCGCTGTAGATAAAAACCTTTTTATCTTTAAGTTTCTCTGCATAGGGGACAATTTTTTTATAAGTTTCTACCTCTTTTCTTTTGGTTAAGTCTAAAATGTCCTTTCGCAAAGGTTTATCTTGAAGCTCATCTGCAATATTTAACAGCGTTTTTTTAATCTCCTTCATGCTGTAAAAGGAGCCCTGAATATAGGGGATATTAAATTGTTCTTTCAACTTCCTGGCAAGGGAGAGTAAAGCCTGGCTGCAAATTACAACAGAGCATTTTGCGTAGTGCCCATAAGTTAATTCATCAAAGGTAGAGTCTCCAGTGATTTTGCTTAAAACCCTGATACCTAACTCGTCAAAGAGCGGCATAATATTCCAGATTTCACCTGCAATATTGTATTCTCCAATTAAGCAGATGTCTCTTTTAGTTGTGTTGTGAGGCTTACCGGTGCCTATGACATGTTTAAGTAAAGCTTCACCAGCAAGTTTATTGCCATAATTCTTTTTACCAATAAACCCTGGTGAATCAACAGGTATAACAGGAATATTTAACCTATCTTTAGCTTCTTTGCATATTCTATCAATATCCTCACCGATCATTGCAGAAACACAGGTTGAATAAACGAAAATCGCCCTGGGTTTGAAATGATCATTGACATAATTAATTTTATTTAGCAATTTTTTTTCTGCGCCAAAGATTATATCTGTTTCAGCTAAATCTGTTGAGAAACCGTAATTATATAAGGGTTCCTTATATGTAGTCCTGGTTCCCCTTGTAAAATAACTGTGAGAGCAACACAGGTTGGGGCCATGTACAATATGAGCGCAGTCAGCAATTGGATAGAGTACAATTTGTGCTCCATCAAAGGCACACCCTCCACTAGCTTTGCCAGGCACTGGTTTACTGCAGCCTTTAATTCTTTCCTTTGCTTCTTTTGCCTTATTAATAGAGCAATCTGGCTCATTAAAGAGCTCTTTATTTGCTTTAATCATAATTAAACCTATTTTATGACATCATAACTTGTTGAATTCATTGACATTCTATCCTCGTTATCTAACACAGTATTAACTATCCAGACTAAAAGATTAATTATCCCTTTGTAGCCAATGGTTGCATATCTGTGTAAGTGATGTCTGTCAGGTAGTGGAAAGCCAATCCTAATGAGTGGAATCTCTGTATCTCTACTTAAAAATTTTGCATAGGAATTGCCTATTATGTAATCAGATTTTTTATCAAAGAGAAGGGATCTAAAGTGCCATAAGTCTTTGTTAAAGTGTACTTCCACATCATTTTTCATGTTATAGCCTTCAAGAATTGATTCAACTTCGCGTTTCCATTTTTTAGAACCATTGGTTAATAAGATGTGATTTAATTTGCCACCCAATTCTAAAATAAACCTAGTTAAACCAATACTAAGGTCAGGGTCAGCATTTAATGAAAAGGTTTTACCATATATATGGTAATAAGAATCTGCAATAGCATCAACGGCCTTACCTCTTTCGTCTTCGAAGATTTCAGGAATTTTCTTTTCACTAATTTCTGCTATAGCCATAATAAGTTCATCTGAGCCAGTAAGGCCAAGAGGGTTTATAATTTTCACAGGTTGATCCCAGTCGCCTTCTATTAATGATTTTACTTTTTCGGTGGAGTATTTTTGCAACATTAATGTGGCTTTAGCATTAGGTGCATTTTTGATTGCCTCAATTGGGGTACCACCTTTATATAACTCATAGTTGCCATTGGCAGGTGAATCTAAAATCTCTGATGGGTCACTAATAATATTGTAGTTAATGTCAAAGGCATTCAATATTCTCTTTATTTCCTTAAAGTTTTCTATATAGGTGTCAAAACCCATAATAACATTAATAGTGTCACTTTTTTTGTTAGTATCTTTTACGCCAAGCTGGGACAATATGCTGTATAACATATTGTCATAACCTGTAATATGTGAGCCCTTGAATGAAGGTGTATTTGCATAGACAACAGGAAAGTCAATTGGTAGAGATCCTTCAGATTTTGCTTTTTTTACAAAGTTATTTAAATCGTCTCCTATGACTTCTGCCATGCAGGTTGTACAAATTGCAAACATGTCTGGTTTATAAATCTTATAGGCATTGAGTAGCCCCTCTATCATGTTGTTGAGCCCCCCAAAAACTGCAGCTTCTTCTGTCATGGAGTCTGATACAGCTATAAATGGCTCTTTGAAGTGCCTTGCAAAGTGCGACCTGAAATAGGCTGCGCAACCTTGAGAGCCATGTACATAGGGCATAGTTTTCTCGAGGCCTATTGCAGCAAAAAGGGCGCCTAATGGTTGACATGCCTTTAATGGATT
>DHGE01000035.1 GCA_002402635.1 Deferribacterales bacterium UBA4806 | reverse complement strand
GTGCACCCCATGAAATTCCAAATCTTGCTCTATCCAAACAAGCTAACGGATTTTTTAAGCCCAAAGCATAGGGGAGTCTATTTGTTTCACTTACTCTGCAATTTGTAAATCCAAGGCTGCCAACACCACCTGCTCTCATTGAGCCTTTTTCATCAATTCTATCCATGCTAAAACCTTCTGTACCTCTTTCAACAATAAAGCCTTTAATTCTTTTATCGTCTACGTCTCTTGCCCAAACAATTGCAAAATCGGCTACGTCAGCTTCTGTGATCCATGTTTTAGAACCATTGAGTACCCACGTATTACCATCTTTTTTGGCAGTTGTTTTCATCCCAGCTGGATTTGACCCAAATTCTGGCTCAGTTAATCCAAAACAACCAATTAATTCACCTTTGGCCAATTTGGGAAGAAACTTTCTCTTTTGTTCATCATTTCCAAAAGTGAATATGGGATACATTACTAGCCCTGAGGAGACGGCTATAAAACTTCTCAGAGCACTATCTATTCTTTCTACTTCTTCACATATAATCCCAAATATTTTATAGGTGCTGCCTGGACAACCATGTTCTTCTGGTAGAAAGGCACCAATCATTCCAAGGTCACCAAAGCTTTTGGCTAATTCTCTAAAATTAAGTGCTTTTTCTAGGTGCCATGCTTCTTTAATGAGTGGCCTAACTTCTTTTTCTAAATAAGAAGAAATACTGTTTCTGACAATTTTTTCTTCATCTGTTAAAAATTCATTTAATTCATAGAAATCAAGGTCCACTTTTCCTCCTTTGATTTTGCTAATTCTTTATAATATTGAAGTGTATTATATAATTAATATATAATATTAATTTTCTTCTAAAAACTAAATAGTTTTTGTTGCAATTTTTGGTATGTAAGTCGCAATTTCTGGGAAGCATATAAGTAAAATTGTAGTTATAATTAATAAAAGCATAAAAGGATAGGTTTTCCTTATTATTTCTAAATAAGGTCTTCTAAATATTAATTGAGCTGTGAAGATATCGCAACCAAAAGGAGGACTAGCTGAGCCAATGGCAGCTTGCAATACCACTAATATTCCAATAAAAACTGGATCAATTCCAGCACTTATAATGTATGGATTGAATATGGGTGATAAAATGTATATAGCAACTATTGGATCAACAAACATACAAGCTATAAAATAGGATAATACTATGGTGATTATTATTTTCAACTCAGAGGGATTGACCCCAAGAACTTTTGGCATTATATGTTGGGGTAACTGCATATAGCTTAACATCCAAGTTAGTGCTTGGCCTGCTCCCACTAAGATAAAAACAACAGCTGTAATTACTCCAGTTTCTAAAAAAACCTTTAACAGTTTTTTCCATGTTAATGTTTTATAAATTAAACCTTCTAATATTAAAGCATAGCCAACAGCAGCAGCAGAAGCCTCTGTTGGGCTAAATATACCAAGAAAAATACCACCTATAATAATAACAGGGAAAAAAAGAATTAAAATTGCTTCTCTAAGGGAGTTCAGCCTCTCATGCCATGAAGCTTTTGGAAGTTGACCCACACCTTTTATTTTAGAGTCTAAAAAATTATAAATTGAAAATAATAAAAATATTAACAATCCAGGTCCAATTCCTCCCAGAAACAATTTATTAATTGACGTGTTTGTTGCAACACCATATACAATAGATGCGATACTTGGAGGAATAAGTAATGCAATGTCACTAGAATTAATGATCAAAGCAATAGAAAAAGAGCTTGAATAGCCAGATTTTAAAAGCATTGGCCTCATAACTCCTCCAATTGCGGCTACTGTTGCCTGGGTTGAGCCAGAAACAGCACCAAAGAGAGTACAGCTTGCAGTAGTTGTTATTGGTAGACCTCCAGGTAGGTGGCCAAAAAAATTTTTAACCAATTTAATTACTCTTGAGGCTGAATAGCCAGCATTTATAATACTTGCAGAAAGAATGAACATGGGCACACAAACTAAAGAAGGAGGTGTAAATCCATTTATTATTTGTTGAACAAGCACCTCAATTTGAAATGAATCAAAGTTAGTCCAAATATAAAGTAAGAGTGAAAAGATAATTACAACAACAAAGGGAAAGCCAAGGAGTAACATTAAAATCATTGATATCCACAATATATTCATAACTATTGCTTTTTATTCAAATTATTCAAATTCATTTTTTCTCACGGGGGAAGCCCACACATCTTTGTGTATAAAATTTTTTAAACAAGTTAATAGGTATTGCAGTCCTGTCATAAAGAAACCGATTGGTGGAATTATTAAAAAATACCAGTAAGGTGTTCTTAACACAGGGGTGACTTGCCCAACAGATTTTATATGTATTAAATATTTTATGCTAAAAAAGTACAAAAAAAACATAGTAAATGAACTTACAGAGGCTACTAATATCATTAATGGTTTTTCTATTTTCGGTGGCAGCATTTCTAAGATTGCTCCCATTCTAATATGCCTAGCATTCCTTGCGGCGTAACTCATACCAGTAAAAGTGACAAGTATTATTAAAAACCTTGTTATTTCATCTGCATAATATAAGCTTTGAAAGAATTGTCTTGCGAAGGCATCTGCAATTAAAATAATTACTAATCCCATAATACCTATAGAGATAAGAGTAGCTTCGATTATATAATTTATTTTTAGTAGTATATTAGATATTTTTTTAAAATACTTCATTACACATTATTTCTTAGTATTTTCTTTTTTTATCTTCTCAACAGCATTCTTTATATCATACTTTAAAACAGGTAACATTTCTTTTGCTTGTGGGGTTATAATTGTATCAATGTTATTTTCTAATTTTTTATTGATTAATTTTTTCGCTTGATTAATATCATTATCTGTAAATGTAAAATATTGAACATTTGGGTTTTTTAATTTTATTTTCTTCTTGTCATCTAAATTCTTTTTATTAATCCATAAATATGAAGGTGTTATTTCATTATGCCAGAAATTCAATATTTTTTCTTTAATTGAGGCAGGTAAAGATTGAAAGAATTTGTTATTTACAACAGGAATACCTAAAAATGGTTCTGCCCACATTTGAGTAAAATTAGATGTGACTTCATAAAACTTCATACTATAATTTGCGAACATAGGCTGAACTTGTGCATCTAATACGCCAGTTTGTAATGAACTATATATCTCACCATAATCCATTGTTGTGGGGCTAAAACCATAAATTTTATACTGTTCAATTAACATCTTTGAAGACATAACCCTTATCTTTTGATTTCTTATGTCTCGAAGATGTACTATTGGCGCTTTTGATGTAACCCATTGCCAACCTTCAAAAAAAATTGACAAAGGATAAAGGCCTCTATCTTGGAAAGATTTCGTCAGCATTTTATAAAAATGTCCATCATCTATAATGTATTTAAGAATTTTATCAATATCCTTCCTTGGCCATAGATAGTGGATATTTATTAGGTCAACTTCAGGCACAAAGGCGCCTAAATAGGCGGCTCCTGCAAATACAAAATCTATTGTGCCTAATTGACATAGCTGATTAATGTTCATAGATGAACCAATAGTGCCATAGGGATAAACAGTTAAATCAAACTTGCTATTTGTTGTCTTTTGCATGTAATTAGCAAATTTCCTCGACCAAACAGTCATTAAGTCGCCTTCAATTTCGGCAGATGCTAATTTTGCGTGAATTATTGAAGGATCTTCTGCAACTGCTTTAGATAGAGATAGAACTATAATAATCAAAATAAAACAAGCATAATATTTCATTTTAAATTTAAAGAACTTAAATTTCTATAAGTAAGTTGTAAAAATTTAAGTTGGAAGTTCTATTATTTTTAAATAGATTTAAATAATGTTTAAGATTGCTTATATATTTTATATAAATGAGCATTAATATTACTTCTAACAGGATATAGAATTTATGTCAAGTATATTATCTTCAAAAATATGTTTTATAATATACTTGATTTATCGTAATAAATAATGGTATCTTATTACAAATGAGCACAATTAACATAGATGGAATGAGCATCTATTACATATCTAAAAACTATAGACAAGATAAATACCCCTTAATATTTATTCATGGAGCAGGTAATACATCTTATACCTGGTATAATCAAATTTCTATAACTGGACCTAATTATTATCCATTAGCTTTAGATTTGCCTGGGCATGGCCGGTCAAATGGAGATGGTTACAGTGAAATAGAAAAATATTCAGAATTTATGTATTCTTTTATTAACACTTTGGGTTTTGAACATGTCGTGCTGTCTGGTCATTCTATGGGTGGAGCTATTGTTCAAGATTTTGCTTTAAGATATCCTAGTAAATTAAAAAAAGCTATATTAATTGGTACAGGGGCAAAATTAAGAGTTGCAAAAGAAGTTTTAGAAAATACAAAAAAAGGCTATTCTTATAGCCATTATGCATATTCACCAAAAACAGACAAAGAATTAATTAACTTGGCAGAAAAAGAGTTTTCTCTAACAGACCCTATGGTTAGATACAATGATTTTATAGCATGTGATAATTTTAATGTTATGGATAAAATAAAAATGATAAATACCGATACGCTTATCATTGTAGGAAGAGATGACCAATTAACACCAGTAAAGTATGCAGAATTTTTAAATAGGGAGATTAAAAACTCAGAACTTAAAATAATTGATGATGCAGGGCACAATGTTATGTGGGAAAAGCCAGAAGAAGTAAATTTAACAATCAAAAGTTTTTTAGAGGAGGAAAATAATGGAAAATGACCATCTATATGTTTTATGGACAAATGCGGATATATTAACAAGTGAAAAAATGGTTTTCATGTATGCAATTAATTCTTTAAGAAAAGGATGGTGGAAAAAAGTTACACTAATTGTTTGGGGGGCTACAACTAAATTAGTAAGTGAAAATGAACTTGTTCAATTAAAAATTAAACAAGCTATAGATGAAGGTATATATATTACAGCTTGTAAAGCTTGCGCAGATCAGTTAGGTGTTACGGAAAAACTTGAAGAATTAGGAATTGAAGTAAAATATTGGGGAGAACCTTTAACAGAACTTATTAAGAACAAAGCCTATTTATTAACAGTTTAATTGGTTATCTTATTTAATTTTTCTTATGTAATTGAAAAGAAAAAATATACCAGATAATCGTCCAAAATTTAAAGAAAGTGTTGCATTTGCAATTCCAGGCCACTGTGTATATTTTATTAGCAATGTTAAACTTACAAATATGACTAATAATTCAATGAGTGAAGCGGTGCTAACATAATAGGTTTTTCTCAAAAAAATTAAAAGTCCTCTTTGAATAGATGTTATTGCAGAATATAGTGGTAACAACATTAATATTTTTGAACCTATTGAGGCGAATGGTAGCAAGTAATCAGACAAACCAGATATTGTATGAAAATAAAATGAACCAGCTGCTGAAAAAACTATTATTGAATAAATGATAGATACTGATAACCCAATTGTATAAGCAAAACTTTGGATATTTTTGAGATTTTTTAATTCTTTATCTAAATTAGCTATGACCAATTCCATATAAGCATAACAAATTGATGCAAAAAGAAATGCAAAAGTCCCTACTACTGGCATTGTTGCTAAAGATTCAATAGAATAATAAGATCTGCCTAAGAAAAACGTTATTAATGTTGAAGTGGACATTCCTATTATGGGTGTTAATGCCAGTGGATAGTAAAACTTAAAAATAGTTGATAAATTGGGTGGTTCATCTTCATTTTTTTCTATTTGAAGTATTTTTTTTATTGTGTTAGAAGCTATTATTCTTGTTATAATAGCTTCTAATGAGACTCCAGAACTTAATGAAATAGCTCCAATATAAGCTCCAGGCAATTTTGTTAAAAACATCAATATGAAGGCACTGCATAAAATTGTTAAAATCCTTGTTATAGTTGTTAATGCGATAAGATTGGTTTTTCCATTTCTTATTAAAATCCCCTGATAAAATCTTCTAAAACCAATAGCAGCAGGCCATGGGATCAATATGGTGATAGATTTATTAGCTAAATATGACACTTCAAAGGGTAAGTTCATTAAGTTAGATAGTACATTAAATACAGGTTTAACAGAAAATAATAGGAGTATAGAAGTTGATGATAATGTCAGAATAAAAGTAAATGTTCTAACTTTATAGTAATTTGACTTTGATGTTGCAAAAACTGTTGAAGTAGATAAAAGCATGATGACGAGTGCTTCAGTAAGCATTGCTAAGGTTATTGAAATACCATATGCAGCAAGATTATACCTTGGTGCATCAAGCCTTGCGACAACGGCTGTTAGAAAAGGTCCCTCAGCAGAAATCATTATCCATGCAAATGCTAATGGATACCAAAGCTGGAACAATCTTTTGTATGATAGCTTATCCATAATGATTGTTATATATGTTTTCAGAATTAATAATTATATCCTATATATCTATAAATACAGATGATATCGTGTAATATATCATGAGAAAATTTAAACATATAGAATAACACCACATTTAATAAGAATACAACTACATGATGCTATAAGCAAGAAATTAAATACTCTACCGCTAAAATATATTATGCTTTACTAAATACTATTATTATGGATCTGTTATTGTTATCATGGATAGTCATTATATTAAAACTGTGGCACTTTATTGAAAATAAGTGGTTAAAAAGAGTGTCTAAAAGGCAATTTACAAAATATTTTAGCATGAAAATTTAATTAGGGATAACTCTCATCATACTAATGTAAATATAAAACAACTTGACAAATATTTCATTGATTATTAACATATGCTAATATTTATAACCAAAATATCTAAAATTTATAATAGGAGCTTAAAATGAACAAGAATAATGAATCCTCAGAAAATATTAAAAGTGATAATTCTTCAGAAAAGAATAAAATTAAACACCAAATTGCTATTATGAGTGGCAAGGGTGGAGTTGGCAAATCTTTTGTTAGCAGTTTAATAGCCACATATTTATCGAGAAAAGGATATAAAGTTGGCTTACTTGATGCTGATATTACAGGGCCAAGCATACCAAAAATATTTGGAATTAAAGATAATCGACCTTCACTAAAGGAGAATTCACTTATACCAGTTCTAACTAAAAATGGAATTAAGATTATGTCTGTAAATTTACTTTTACCAAATGAGAATGAAGCTGTTATTTGGAGAGGACCTCTAATTTCAAATGTTATCTTACAATTTTTTAATGATGTATTTTGGGGAGAGCTTGATTATTTACTTATTGATTTACCTCCTGGTACATCCGATGCTTCTTTGACAGTTTTACAAAATTTGACTGTTGATGGTGTTATTATGGTTTTTACGCCGCAGGAATTAACTAATATGATTGTTAAAAAGTCAATCAATATGGTAGAAAAATTAGATAAAGATATAATTGGATTGGTAGAAAATATGAGTTATTTCGAAAATGCAGGCTCTGGTGAAAAAATCAATATTTTTGGCTCAAGCAAAATTGATGATATGAAGAATTTAACACATTGTGATATTTCCATTAGATTGCCTTTAAGTCCCATATTCACAGAATATGTTGATAATGGTAATATAGAAGATTTAGATTATCCTCCTTTTAATGAATTTGTAGAAAATATAGATAATTTTATGAAAAAATAAAGTATGTATTTATCTTTATTTTATATAGTTCTTTTATTGATATAGTGAGTAAAAA